>JBEAMY010000027.1:0-2854 GCA_041165725.1 Pseudomonadota bacterium | reverse complement strand
ATCAAGTCACCTTCATCGCGTCAGGACTAAAGCCTTGCTCAGTCGGCATTGCCCGCATTGGGGAAAAACGCCTGCTCGCCACCCACTTTGAATGCGGCAATGGCCGATTGGCCAACGGGCGAAGTCACCCAATCGATGAAGCGCCTTGCGAGTTCCACTTTGACGTGAGGATGTTTTGCAGGATTCACTGCCATCACCCCATAGGGATTGAAGAGCCGACGGTCGCCTTCGACCAAGATGGCCAGCTTGCCCCGGTTCTTGAAGTTAAGCCAGGTGCCACGGTCACTCAAGACATGCGCGTTCTCTGCTGAAGCCATGTTGAGCGCCGGCCCCATGCCGCAACCGCAAGCGCGCAAACCGTTCATGCCTTTGCCGTTGGCGACCAGGCCTGCTTGGCTCAGCAAACGCTGCTCGGCATTGTGCGTGCCGCTGTTGTCGCCCCTTGAAATCAAAATGGCGTTTTGAGCCGCGAGGCGTGCCAGGGCCTTGACGGCATCGTTGCCTCGAATGCCCGCTGGGTCATCGCTTGGACCGATGAGGACAAAGTCGTTGTACATGACGGCGCGTCGCTCAATGCCGTGTCCTTGTTCGACAAAGCGTTTTTCGAGTTCCGGATCGTGAACAAAGACCACATCTGCATCGCCGCGCCGGGCCATGTCCAGGGCTTGGCCGGTTCCCAAAGCCACGACCCTGACCTCTATGCCTGTGTCGGCTTTGAATCGAGGCAACAGGTGTTTGAAGAGACCTGACTGCTCAGTGGACGTGGTGGACGCCATCACCAAAGTTTGCGCCCATGCGCTTTGCATGCCAGCCAGACCAAAAAACGCTGACACAACAAGGATGGCCAAGCTGCGAATGGAGATTTGGAAAAACTTTTTTTTCATGTGCGTTCGCCTTTGAGGAAGAAATGGGCTTCGGGGTGCGACCGACTGAGGTCATCGTTGAAAAAGCGTTCTGAACTGAGGTCGGCCAAGAGCGCCCCCCGTTCCAAATACAAGACCCGGCTGGCGAGCCGTTTGACTTGGCCCAGGTTGTGGCTGCTGAAGATCATGGTCATGGGCTGGGACTGCGCACTGAGCTGATGGGCAGTCTGCCAAGCTTGATCCATGGCTTGTTCCATGTCCCGTTTGCCCTGAGGATCAAGATTGGCCGTGGGTTCGTCAAGCAGCAAAACCTCTGGCTCGCTGGCCAATGCGAGTGCAAAGGCCAGGCGTTGCCTTTGCCCCACCGACAAGGTATGCGCTTGCTGAGTTGACGCCGCCAAAAGCCCCGCGCGATCCAAGACCGCTTCGGCCTCATTGAGCCACGATTGCCATGGAAACCGCATGGACCACTTCCACGGTGCACCTGCGTTGAGCCAAAGTTGCAAGGCCGCTTGATGCCGCACCTTGCAACGCATCATGTGAGGCCTTTGAAAGACCATGGTCTTTGTCAAGTCACAGCGCCAGCTCAATTGCCCTTCGCTGGGCTGAAGCAAACCGTTGAGGACACGCAACAAGGTGGTCTTGCCCGATCCGTTTGCACCCACCAGAGCAATGCGCTCGCCGCGTTCAATGTTGAAGCTGATCGACCTGAGCACCCATTGCCCTGCCAGCTGGCATCCGAGTTGATGGGCGTTCACGACATGCATGGTGCTCATGCGCTTACCCCCACGGGCATCGCAGGTCGATTCGATCCCACTTTGCGCAAGAGCAAAGCCAGCATGACATGAAGCACCAGCACCACCCCAAGCAAGACCATGCCCAAACCCAAAGCCAATGGCAAATCGCCTTTGCTGGTTTCGAGTGCGATGGCCGTGGTCATCACACGGGTAAATCCATCGACATTGCCGCCCACCATCATCACTGCGCCGACCTCAGACACTGCGCGTCCAAAAGCGGTGATCCAAACGGTGACCAGCGGCCAACGCAAATCCCAGACCAATAAGATGCATCGCATCCAAGAGCCAGCGCCCCACGCCATCAATTGCTCGCCATATTCCGAATGAGCCTGGTTCACCCACTGCCGAGTGAGTGCAGTGACCAAGGGCAAGAGCAAGACCGTTTGAGCCAGCACCATGGCCTCGAAGGTGTAGAGCCAGCCCCAATGTCCCAATGGCCCTGAACGGCTGAGCAACAGATAGATGAGCAAGCCCACCAACACTGAGGGCAGAGCCAACAAAGTGTTGAGCACGGCCAATACCCAATGCCATGAGGCCATCGGGCGAATACCCAGCCAAGCGCCCATGATCATGCCCAGCAGCCCAGCCCATGCTGTGGCGCTCAAGCTCACGGACAGAGAGCGCCAAACGATCTCGACCAAGCTGGCGTCAGCGCTGGCCAGCAAGCTGAAAGACAAACTGAATGCATCCAAGAACGGCATGAGTGGATTCTCACGGACTTTGGCAGGCTCAAAAAAAAACCGAGGCCGTGGCCTCGGTCATTGAGCGTCTGAGCTTGGGGTTCAGAGCTTGGCAGCTTGCATGTAGCGGTCTGCGGTGCCTTCGGTGAAACGGAACCAGAGGTTGGCGTCCTTGCGGAATGCCGAGTAGTCTTCGTAGACTTTTTTCCAGTTCGGGTTCTTGGCAGAAATTTCCGAGTAGAGCGCCATGGATTCTTTGAACGCGGCGTCCATCAGGTCTTTCGGGAAGGCAAACAGCTTGGCACCGTTGGCCACCAGGGTCTTGAGCGCCTGAGCATTGCGGGCGTCGTACTTGGCTTGCATGTCAACGTGCGCATAAGCAGCAGCAGCAGTGATGATGGCTTGGTACTCTTTGGACAAACCATTGAAGGCCTTGGAGTTGATGTGCAGGTCGAGCTGAGGACCCACTTCCCACCAACCGGGATAAGCGTAGTTCTTGGCCACTTTGTAGAAG
>JBEAMY010000026.1:0-5175 GCA_041165725.1 Pseudomonadota bacterium | reverse complement strand
TACACCATGACTTTGCTGGTCAAACTGGCGGAGCAAACAGGTGCAGAGGTCTTGCTGTGCTGGATCGAACGGCTCCCCGCAGGCCGCTTCAAATTTCATTTCATCCGCAACGATCAAAGCGCTTGTTTGTCCAACGCTCAATTGCCGCTGATCGAAAGACTGACCCAGATGAATCGGGGTATTGAGGACCTGATCAGGCAGGCGCCCGGCCAATACCTTTGGGCCTATGCCCGCGACAAGCAACCTCGCCCAGGAGCCAAAGCGTGAACCGTTTTGGGGTGTGGATCATGCGCGCGCTCGCCCTCTTGCCCTTGCCCGTGGTGCGGGCCTTGGGGGCGATCTTGGGCCGCCTGCTTCACCTGCTCGCTGCACGCCGCCGGCGCGTGGGCGAAATCAACCTCAGGCTGTGCTGGCCCCAGGCCAGCGAGGCCCAGCGGCGTCAATGGCTGGTGGCCCACTTCGTGGCCTTTGCACAGGCTTGGCTGGATCGCTCCTGGCTTTGGCACAGCAGTCGGGCCACGATCGAGCGTCGATTGCGCTGGGTGGGTGATTTGCAAGGTTTGGACGAAAGCCAGCCCACGGTGATTTTTGCCCCTCACTTTGTCGGTCTGGATGCAGGCTGGACCGCGCTCACCCTCAGGCAAACCAAGCCACTGGCCACGATTTACACCCCGCAACGCAGCGCGGTGGTCGACGCCTGGATGCGCGAAGGCCGTCAGCGCTTTGGCGAAGTCTGCGTTTGCCGTCGCGAAGACGGCCTGCAAGTGATCCGCTCGGTGCTCAAGCGTCAAGGCCTGCTTTATTTGTTGCCCGACCTCAATCACGGCGTCGAAGAATCGGTGTTTGTGCCCTTTTTTGGTCGTCCTGCCGCCACGGTGCCCTCGCTCTCGCGTCTGGCGAAGGTGGGGCGCGCACGGGTCGTGCCTTTGGTCACCCACCTCACGCCCGAGGGCTACGAGGTGCGAGTGGGCACGCCATGGATTGATTTCCCAAGTGACGACGCACTGGCCGACACCGTCCGCATGAACCGTGAACTCGAGTCACTCATCGCTGAGCATGTCTCGCAATACCACTGGCTTCACCAGCGGTTCAAGTCCAGCCCCGATGGCGGGCCCACGCCTTACGACGCAGGCTGATTGGGCGGGTCGTTGGATTCGTGGGGTTCAACAGGCCCAGACGCATCGTGAACCCAATGCCACAGCCGGGTGGTGAGTTGATCCACGCCCAGGCGTTTGGTCGCTGAAAACAACATCACATCGCCTCCGCCGGCTTGAAGTCGGGCAATCGACAAGGCTTTTTGCTGTTCGCTTCGGTTGAGCTTGTCGGCTTTGGTGAGCACCAAGGCAAAGGGCAGACCCTCGGCCACGCGTTCGCGCAGCAAATCAAGCAAGATCTCGTCGAGTTCGGTCAGGCCATGGCGGGGATCACAAAGCAAGACAAAACCTTTGAGGTTGCTGCGGCTGACCAAGTAATTGGCCATGACTTGCTGCCAACGCTCTTTGTCCCCCTTGGGCACGGCGGCATAGCCGTAGCCGGGCAAGTCGGCCAAAACCGCATCGGTTTGGTTTTGGCGGCCCAGCGCAAAGAGGTTGATGTGCTGGGTGCGTCCAGGGGTTTTGGACGCAAAGGCCAGGCGCTTTTGCTGGGTCAGCACATTGATGCAGGTGGATTTACCGGCGTTGGAGCGGCCCACGAAAGCGATTTCGGGGTGGTCGTGGCTGGGCAACTGATTCAGCTGGGCCGCAGTGGTCAGAAAGCGGGCGGTGTGCAACCAGCCTTGAGCCAGCTGGAGTTGGGGATCTGTAGGGGGCATGGGGCCATTGTAGAATTCGCCGGTTTTGATCGTCAGGCCTATATCCATGAAGCCCTTCGCCCATTTGCTGACCGTTGTTGCTTTCACCTTCGCCGGAACCTTCACGGCGAGCACCGCTTTGGCCTCTGAGGCCCCTCAGGCGACCAATGCGGCCAAGGCGGCCAAGGCCGATGCGGCCAAAGGCGAAGCCTCTTACAACACCGTGTGTGCAGCCTGTCACGGCACCGGTGGACAGTCCAGCACCCCGGCCAACCCCAAACTCGCCGGCCAACACGCTGCCTACACCAACAAGCAACTCACCGAATTCAAATCGGGCAAGCGCGCCAACGCCATCATGAGTGGCATGGTGGCTGCGCTCAGCCCCGAAGACATGCTCAACATTTCGGCCTACCTGGCCAAGCAAACCGCAAAACCCGGTTTTGCCAAAGACAAAGACCTGGTCATGTTGGGTGAACGCATTTACCGCGGTGGCATCCCCGAGCGCCAGATTCCCGCTTGCTCTGGCTGCCATAGCCCCAACGGTGCGGGCATCCCCGACCAATACCCCCGTTTGGCTGGCCAGCATGCCGACTACACCTCGGCACAGTTGACCGCCTTCCGCGAAGGCGCTCGCAACAACAACGCCTCCATGACCCTGGTGGCTGCCAAGCTCAACAACAAAGAGATTCAAGCGGTTTCTGACTACATTGCTGGCTTGCGCTGATCCACGCAGTTAATCAGGAAATGTTCAGGAATTGAACGGCCCTCTGGGGCCGTTTTTCATGGTTTGTTCATAATGGCTCAGCCCTTCATCATAAGAAAGCGAACAGGCCATGATCATCCGCATCGCCCCTGAGCACCCCATCGCTGGCAGCGACATCACGCCCCCATCAACCTACCTCAACCGTCGAAAGTGGTTGAGCCAAACGGCATGGGCTGTGGGTGCTGGTGGATTGGCCTCGTCAATTTGGATGAATGAAGCCCAAGCCTCATCTCCATCTGCATCGCCAGCAACCGGTGGGCGTACCCTGAAGACCGTGCCCAGCACAGTGGCTGGTGCCGCAGCCATGGACAAGCTCACGCCCTTCAAAGACGTGACCACTTACAACAACTTTTACGAGTTCGGCATGGACAAGGACGATCCTGCCAAACGCTCGGGGGCATTTGTGACCGAGCCCTGGACTTTGCGCGTTGAAGGCTTGGTCAACAAACCCCTGACCTTGGGCTTGGATGACCTGATGAAGCTCGCACCGCTTGAAGAGCGCGTCTACCGCCTGCGGTGTGTGGAGGCATGGTCCATGGTCATCCCTTGGGTGGGTTATTCGCTTGCCAAATTGATCGACCGTGTTCAGCCCCAGGGCAGCGCCAAATACTTGGCTTTCGAAAGCGCTGCCGACCCCAAGACCATGCCGGGTGTGGCGTCCAGTGTGATCGACTGGCCCTACCTTGAAGGCTTGCGCATGGACGAGGCCATGCATCCGCTCACTTTGCTGGGCCTTGGTCTTTATGGGCAGGTCATGCCCAAACAAAACGGTGCACCGGTTCGTTTGGTCGTGCCTTGGAAATACGGGTTCAAGAGCGCCAAGAGCATCGTGCGCATTCGCTTTGTTGAGCAGCAACCGCCCACCGCCTGGGGGCGCGCCGCACCACGCGAATATGGGTTTTATTCCAACGTGAATCCCGAGGTCGATCACCCCCGTTGGAGCCAGGCCCGAGAGCGGCGCATTGGTGAAGACGGCTTGTTCGCCAAACCGCGCAAAACCCTCATGTTCAATGGCTATGCCAATGAAGTCGCCTCAATGTATGCGGGGATGGATTTGCGCCGCTTTTACTGATGGTCACCTCAAACTCAAAGCCAGCTCCAGCCTGGCTCATGGCGCCTTGGGCCAAATCCGCTTGGATGCTGCTGTTGGCCTTGCCTGCGCTGATTTTGTTGACTCAGGCCTTCACCGATCAGCTCGGTGCCAATCCTGCCGAAGCCTTGACCCGCCAAACTGGCGACTGGGCTTTGCGGGGGCTCATTCTGGTCTTGCTCATCGGCCCTTTGCGGACTTGGACAGGCTGGCCAGCGCTTTTGCGTTTTCGCCGTGCCACCGGTGTGGCCGTGTTCATTTACGGCGCATTGCACATGTTGTGTTGGGCCTGGTTCGAGCAAGGTTTTGAGGTGGCCGACCTGTGGGCCGACCTCGTCAAAAGACCTTTCATTTTGGTGGGGGCGATCACCTTGATCACGATGTTGCCGCTCGCGCTGAGTTCCAACAACCTGTCGATCCGCAAGATGGGCGTTGCGGCCTGGAAGCGCCTTCATCGCCTGATCTTCCTTGCATCACCCTTGGCGATGTTGCACTTTTACTGGATGCGTGCTGGCAAGCAGCGTTTCACCGAAGTGGCGATCTATGGCGCGTTGATCGCGGCGTTGCTGCTGTGGCGAATCTGGTGGTCACGCCAAGAAGCCCAACGCAGGGCTTGACAGCTCAAGCGTTGCCCGTGATCAGGGCAAAAGCACTTCATTTCGCCACTGGTCTTGGGTGGATTCGCGGCGCCGAATGAGAAAGGCTTGGTCGCCATCGACCAGCACCTCTGCCGGGCGATTGCGGGTGTTGTAGTTGCTGCCCATGGCTGAGCAATACGCCCCCGCTGAACACACGGCCAGCAGGTCAGAAGACTCAACGGCCAAGAGGCGATCACGGCCTATCCAGTCTCCGCTTTCGCACACGGGCCCCACCACGTCATAGGTGTGGCCCGTACTGCCCCGTGGTTTGAGCGGCTCGATGTGGTGGTAGGCCTCGTACATGGCCGGCCGTGGCAAATCGTTCATGGCGGCGTCGACGATGCAAAAGTTTTTGCTGTCGCCGTGCTTGAGGTAAAGCACCTCGGTCAGGCACACGCCAGCGTTGCCCACCAGCGAGCGCCCTGGCTCGATGAACAAAGACCGCTGACCATGGCCTCGTGCATCAAGGCGCGCCAGCAAAGCGGCCCACAAATCGTCGGCTCCGGGTGGTTGCTCGCCCTGGTAATTGATGCCCAGGCCACCGCCGAAGTCGATGTGGTGCAAGGGCACGCCAGCAGCCTGGACAGCATCAACCAAGTCGAGCACGCGGTCCATGGCATCCAGGTAGGGCCCCACCGAAGTGATCTGGGAGCCGATGTGGCAATCGATGCCCACCACATTCAGGCCCTTGAGTTGGGCTGCCCTTTGGTAGACCGCAACAGCTTGTTCGTGGGCAATGCCAAATTTGTTGCCCTTGAGGCCCGTTGAAATGTAGGGGTGGGTTTGGGCATCCACATTGGGATTGACGCGCAAACTCACCGGGGCCTTGCGCCCCATTTGCAAAGCGACCTCGTTGAGCACAGCGAGTTCGGCTTCGCTTTCCACGTTGAAG
>JBEAMY010000025.1:0-7189 GCA_041165725.1 Pseudomonadota bacterium | reverse complement strand
AGGTCCTCATTCCTTTCCAAAACGGTCAGGCCATCGACACTTGGCTGGTGGTCAAGTACCTTGGCGGTTTGTTGGCTGCTTCCTTGCTGGCTTGGGGTTTGGGTTGGGCACACACCTACATCCTGGCTTTGGTGTCCGAGCGCATTGGTGCAGATTTGCGCAACACCGCCTATCGACACTTGATGCACATGTCCATGTCGTATTTCGGCGGCAAGCGCACTGGCGACCTCATCAACCGAGTGGGCAGCGAAACCGATCGCTTGTGTCTCTTTTTGTCGCTTCACTTGCTTGAGTTCGCCACCGACGTGCTGATGATCACCATGACGGCCATCATCTTGCTCACCATCGATCCTTGGTTGGCGCTGGTCACCTTGTTGCCTTTGCCCTTCATCGGCTGGCTCATCCATTCGGTGCGTGATCGCTTGCGCGTGGGCTTTGAAAAAATCGATCGCGTTTGGTCCGAAGTCACCAATGTGTTGTCCGACACGATTTCTGGCATTCGTGTGGTCAAGGCTTTCGCCCAAGAAGAGCGTGAAATTCAACGCTTTGAACAAGCCAATCTACACAACCTACAGGTCAACGACAAGCTCAACCGCCTGTGGTCCTTGTTTTCGCCCACCGTGACCCTGATGACCGAATTTGGTCTGCTGGTGTTGTGGGCCTTTGGCATCTGGTTGGTGTCGCAAGGCAAGATCACTGTGGGCGTGTTGACGGCTTTCTTGGCCTACATTGGCCGCTTTTATTCACGCCTTGACTCCATGAGTCGCATCGTTTCGCACACTCAAAAAGCGGCAGCAGGTGCCAAGCGAATCTTCGAAATCCTGGATCACGCTTCAACCGTGCCCGAGACCGATCGCCCAGTGCCCATGACCGATGTGCGTGGGCGAATTCAATTGCAGGACGTGGGCTTTCGCTATGGCAACCGACAGGTGATTCACCACCTGACCCTTGATGTCTCGCCCGGTGAAATGATTGGTTTGGTGGGTGCCAGCGGATCGGGCAAAAGCACTTTGGTTAATCTGATTTGCCGGTTCCATGATGTGACCGAGGGCCGCATCTTGGTTGACGGCGTGGACATTCGCGATTTGCGACTTGCCGAATACAGAAGCCACATTGGTTTGGTTTTGCAAGAGCCCTTCCTCTTCTTTGGCACGATCGCAGACAACATCGCTTATGGCAAGCCCGATGCCACGCGCGAAGAAATCATTGCAGCAGCCCGTGCTGCCCATGCCCACGAATTCATTTTGCGATTGCCCCAGGGCTACGACTCTTTGGTCGGCGAGCGTGGTCAAGGCCTCTCGGGTGGCGAGCGTCAGCGCATTTCGATTGCTCGTGCCTTGTTGATCAATCCGCAAATCCTCATTCTGGATGAAGCAACATCTTCGGTGGACACTGAAACCGAGCAGGAAATCCAACGTGCGCTGGACAACCTGGTGAGGGGCCGCACCACCATTGCGATTGCCCACCGCTTGTCTACCTTGCGCCAGGCCGACCGCTTGGTTGTGCTTGAAAAAGGGCAGGTGGTCGAGCAAGGCCAGCACGACGAATTGCTTGCTCGACAAGGGGCCTACTGGCGTTTGCACGAAGCCCAGCAACAAATGCACGAGGCTCAAATGAATCCCCAATCTGGAGTTCAAGATGAGTGATTGGGATTTGCATCGCAATCCTCAGGGCCGTTGGTGCTGGGTGGATTCAAAGGGCGAGCGTCACCAACCTGTGACGGTATCGCGGGCATTCCCCATTTCTCAGGCAGAACAGCTGATTTCCATTTTGGACACCGATGGCCATGAACTGGCTTGGATAGACGACCTCAAGTCCTTGGCTCCTGAGTTGGCCCACCGCGTGCGAGAAGCGCTCAATGAGCGCGAGTTCTTGCCCGAAATTGAAGCCGTGATTTCGGTGAGCCGTTTTGTCACACCTTGCGAGTGGACGGTCAAGACCCACAGAGGGGAATCCACCTTTGTGCTTCAAGGCGAAGAGGACGTGCGCCGCATCAAGGGCGACTTGCTCATCGTGAGCGACAAGCACGGCGTTCAATACCTCATCCGCAGTTTGTCTAAGCTGGATCGCGCATCGCGCAAACTGCTGGATCGCTTTTTGTGAGCCAGTCTTAACCGGTTTAAAGCAACTCAAACGCCTTACAAAGGCCAGATGCTCAGGTGTTCGGGCACCACGGCGCGCCATCCCAGCTCACGCTCGATTCGACTGCGCAAGGTGTCGCTGGCTGATGGCTCGCCGTGAACCACATACACCTGATCGGGCGGTTTAGGCATTTGTGAGAGCCAGTGAATGAGTTCGTTGCCATCGGCATGCGCCGAAGCCGAATGGAGTTGCACCACCTCGGCATGGACAGGCACATCCTGGCCGTGTAGCCGCAGTGTTTTTTCACCCGCAGCGAGTCGTGCGCCGCGAGTGCCTTGAGCTTGAAAGCCCGTGAGGATGACCATGTTGCGATGGTCTTTGAGGTAGAGGCTCAGGTGGTGCAAGACGCGTCCGCCTGTGGCCATGCCACTCGCAGCAAGAATGACCATGGGCCCATGGTGACGGCTCAGTGCCTTGGATTGCTCAGGCGTGCGGACCATGGTGGCGGCCGTTTCCAAAGCCTTGACTTGCCAATCGGCCAAGCGATGTGCCTCGGGGTGCTCGCGCATCAATTCGGTGGCATTGACCGCCATCGGGCTATCGAGAAAAACAGGCAAGCTGCGGGGAATTTGGTTCGACGCTTTAAGGCTGGCAATCGCATGAAGCACGGCCTGCGCTCGGCCCACTGCAAACACGGGCACGACGGCCACGCCACCTCGACTGCAAACGCGGCGCAAGGCTTCGGCCAACTCAGTTTCCATGCCCACAAGGTCGTGGGTGCGATCACCGTAAGTGGATTCGATCACCACCGTGTCGGCTTCAGGTGGACGTTCAGGTGCATGCATGAGCATGTCGTTGCTGCGCCCCAGATCACCGCTGAACAAGACGCGCCGCCCGCCCATTTCAAGCAGCACGCTGCTCGCACCCAAGATATGCCCCGCAGGTCTGAATTCGGCTTTGATGCCTTTGACGGGCTCAAACACGCGGTGCATGGGATGGGCTTTGAACGACTTCAAGCTCTTGAGCGCTTGCTCTTTGGTGTAAAGCGGCAAGGCAGGATGGTGTTTGGAAAAGCCGTGGCGGTTGGCATAGGCTGCGTCTTCTTCTTGGATGTGACCGCTGTCGGGCAGCAGGAGCGCACACAAATCAACGGTGGCCGACGAGGCGTGCACCTGTCCTTTGAAACCTTGTTGGATCAGCAAAGGCACATAGCCACTGTGATCAAGGTGCGCATGGGTAAGCAAAACCGCGTCCAGGCTGTTGGCTTCCACGGGGGCCTGAGCCCAGTTGCGCAGCCGCAGGACTTTATGACCTTGAAAGAGGCCGCAATCGACCAGCAATCGATGCGAATCCCAGCTGACCAAGTGCCGTGAGCCCGTGACCGTGCCAGCAGCTCCAAGAAAATGAATCGTCGCGCTCATGCCGTCGAGTGTATCGACTCAAGGCAAAGGCGAAGGGGTATCAGTTGAAGAAATCGCGGATGCGGTCGGTCCAGCCTTTGTCGCTGGGCGAGTGCTTTTGACCGCCTTTGCGCAAGGAGTCATCAAGTTCCTTGAGCAATTTGCGCTGGTGTTCGGTGAGCTTGACGGGCGTTTCAACCTTGACGTGGCAATACAGGTCGCCGGCTGAGCTGCTTCGAACGCCTTTGATGCCCTGGCTGCGCAGGCGAAACTGCTTGCCACTTTGGGTGCCATCAGGCAAATCGATGGTGACCGATCCCTTGAGCGTGGGCACCTCCACCTCGCCGCCCAAAGCGGCGGTGGTCATGGGGATGGAAACCTCGCAATGCAAGTCGTCGCCATCGCGCTCGAACACGTCGTGTTTTTTGAGCCGGATTTCGATGAACAAATCGCCGGGCGGGCCGCCGTTGACGCCGGGCTCACCGTTGCCCGAGCTGCGAATGCGCATGCCATCGTCAATGCCTGCCGGGATGTTGATCTCCAGCGTTTTGTGCGTGCGCACTTTGCCTTGACCGTGACATGAAGTGCAGGGGTCTTTGATGATTTTTCCTGCGCCACGGCAATGGGGGCAGGTTTGCTGGACACTGAAAAAGCCCTGTCTCAACTGAACCTGACCTGAGCCGTGGCAAGTTGAGCAGGTCTCGGCCGATGTGCCCGCTTTGGCACCACTGCCGCCGCAGGGCTCGCAGGAGTCCCAGCTCGGGATGCGAATTTGAGAGAGCTTGCCATCGGCCGCTTCTTCCAGCGTGATTTCCATGGCGTAGCTCAGGTCGTTGCCCCGATACACCTGACGCCCGCCGCCGCCGCGCCGTGCTTGACCAAAGATGTCGCCAAAGATGTCACCAAACGCGTCGGCAAAACCGCCACCTCCAAATCCACCTGCACCGCCCGGGCCCCCACGCATATTGGGGTCGACACCGGCGTGACCAAACTGGTCGTAGGCCTGACGCTTCTCGTTGTCCGAGAGCATCTCGTAGGCTTCTTTGACCTCTTTGAATTTGGTTTCGGCAGCGGCATCACCCTGATTGCGGTCAGGGTGGTACTTCATCGCCAGCTTGCGATATGCCTTTTTGATTTCGTCGTCCGAGGCGTTTTTGGGAACGCCCAGGACTTCGTAGTAGTCGCGTTTGCTTGCCATGGGCGAATCGCCTTAGCCTTTCTTGACTTCCTTGACTTCGGCGTCAACCACGTTGTCGTCGGCCTTGGAAGCGCCAGATTCTGCACCAGAACCGCCGGGTGCACCCGCACCAGCTGCGGCTTGTTGGGCTTGCATGTCGGCATAGACCTTCTCGCCCAATTTTTGCGAAGCGGTCATCAAGGCCTCGGTGTCTTTGTCCAAGGCTTCCTTGTCGTCGCCCTTGAGGGTTTCTTCAAGCTTGGCCATGGCCTTCTCGATGGCTTCTTTTTCGCCAGCATCGAGTTTGTCGCCGTATTCGCCCAGACTCTTCTTCACGCTGTGCACTGCAGCCTCGGCTTGGTTGCGCGACTGAACGAGTTCGAGTTTTTTCTTGTCCTCAGCGGCGTTGAGCTCAGCGTCCTTGACCATCTGCTGGATTTCTTCTTCCGACAAACCCGAGTTGGCCTTGATGGTGATTTTGTTTTCTTTGCCTGTGGCCTTGTCCTTGGCGCTCACGTGCAAGATGCCGTTGGCATCGATGTCAAAGGTCACCTCAATTTGGGGCGTGCCACGGGGAGCAGGGGCAATGCCTTCGAGGTTGAACTCGCCCAGCAACTTATTGCCCGAAGCCATTTCGCGCTCGCCCTGGAAGACCTTGATGGTCACCGCAGGTTGGTTGTCGTCTGCGGTTGAGAAGGTTTGTGCAAACTTGGTGGGAATCGTGGTGTTCTTGGTGATCATCTTGGTCATCACGCCACCCAAGGTTTCGATGCCCAAAGAAAGCGGCGTGACGTCAAGCAGCAAAACGTCTTTGCGGTCGCCAGAGAGCACCTGACCCTGAATCGCAGCACCCACGGCCACGGCTTCGTCGGGGTTCACATCACGGCGGGGTTCTTTGCCAAAGAATTCTTTCACCTTGTCTTGAACCTTGGGCATGCGGGTCATGCCGCCGACCAAAATCACGTCGTCGATGTCGCTCACAGCCACGCCTGCATCTTTGATGGCGGTGCGGCAAGGTGCAATGGTGCGCTCGATCAACTCTTCCACCAGTTGTTCCAGCTTGGCGCGGGTCAACTTGATGTTGAGGTGCTTGGGGCCACTCGCGTCGGCGGTGATGTAGGGCAGATTGATGTCGGTTGCCGAAGAAGAGGACAACTCGATCTTGGCTTTTTCAGCAGACTCCTTGAGGCGTTGCAGGGCGAGTACGTCTTTGGAGAGATCAACACCTTGCTCTTTCTTGAATTCGCCAATGATGAAATCGATGATGCGTTGGTCAAAGTCTTCACCGCCCAAGAAGGTGTCGCCGTTGGTGGAGAGCACCTCAAATTGTTTTTCGCCATCGACGTCGGCGATTTCAATGATGGACACGTCAAACGTGCCGCCGCCCAAGTCGTAGACCGCGATCTTGCGGTCGCCTTTTTCGGCCTTGTCCATGCCAAAAGCCAAAGCAGCGGCAGTGGGCTCGTTGATGATGCGTTTGACATCCAAGCCAGCAATCCGCCCCGCGTCTTTGGTGGCCTGACGCTGTGCGTCGTTGAAGTAAGCGGGCACGGTGATCACGGCTTCGGTGACGGCCTCACCAAGGTAGTCCTCGGCGGTCTTCTTCATCTTGCGCAACACTTCAGCGCTGATCTGGGGTGGGGCCAATTTGTTGCCACGCACTTCAACCCAGGCGTCACCGTTGTCGGCCTTGCTGATGCTGTAAGGCATGAGGTCGATGTCTTTTTGGACTTCTTTTTCTTCGAACTTGCGACCAATGAGTCGTTTGACGGCGTAAAGCGTGTTTTTCGGGTTGGTGACGGCCTGGCGCTTGGCGCTGGCGCCCACCAAGATTTCGCCATCTTCTTGATAGGCAATGATGGAAGGGGTGGTGCGCGCGCCTTCGGCGTTTTCGATCACCTTGATGTTGTTGCCTTCCATGACGGCCACGCACGAGTTGGTGGTGCCAAGGTCAATGCCGATGATTTTTCCCATGATTGAACTCCTGAGGGCTTTTGCCCGGATGCTGATAAGAATGTGTGAAAGATGTGGATAAGTCTGTTGATTTCAAGGGGGTGAGCGGTGCATTCCCCGTGGATCACTTGGGCGCAGAGACCGTCACCAGTGCCGGACGCAGCACGCGATCGGCAATCAGATAACCCTTTTGCAGCAAGCCCACCACGGTGTTGGCGTCTTGCTCGCTGGGCACCATGGAGATGGCTTGATGTTGGTGGGGGTCAAATTTGTCGCCAGCAGATGGCGCAATCGCCATCACCTTGTTGCGCTCCAGCGCCGAGACCAGCTGGCGCAAAGTGGCTTCTGAACCCTCGCGCAGTTGCTCGGGCGTGGCGTTGGCGATGGCCAATCCCGCTTCCAGGCTGTCCACCACGGGCAGCAAGCTTTCTGCAAAGGATTCAACCGCGAACTTGCGGGCCTTGCTGACCTCTTCGTCGGCACGACGGCGGGCGTTTTCGGCTTCGGCCTTGGCGCGCAGGAACTGGTCGGCCAGGTCGGTGTTCTGGGCCTTCAGCGTGGCGATCTCGGCCTGCAG
>JBEAMY010000024.1:0-7567 GCA_041165725.1 Pseudomonadota bacterium | reverse complement strand
CATGGGGTGACGCACAGCTTCCTGTTCCCCACGGCCCTCAAGGCCATGATGAAAAGCCATCCCCATCCCAGGCGACATTACCGGATTGGACTGCAGGCCATCATGAGTGCGGGCGAAGCCGTGGGCGATGCGGTATTTGACTATTGCCTCAATGAGTTGGGTGTGGTGGTCAATGAAATGTTTGGTCAGACCGAGGTCAACTACATCGTGGGCAACTGCGCCATGAACGACCAACGCCGCCATGGGCTGGGCTATCCGGCCAAACCGGGCAGCATGGGCAAGGGCTATCCTGGCCATCGGGTTGCCGTCATCGACGACCAAGGTCAGGAATGCCCGCCCGATGTGGTGGGTGAAGTGGCCGTGCACCGATTGGACAGACACGGCCACCCCGATCCGGTTTTCTTTCTGGGTTACTGGAACAACGAGTCGGCCACACGAAAAAAATACACTGGCGAGTGGTGCCGCACTGGCGATTTGGCGCACGCCGATGCCGACGGCTACCTCTGGTACCAAGGGCGGGCCGACGATGTGTTCAAGTCAGCGGGTTACCGCATCGGCCCCAGCGAAATCGAAAACTGTTTGGTCAAGCACCCAGCAGTGGCCAATGCGGCTGTGGTGCCCAAGCCCGATGCGGATCGCGGAGCACTGGTCAAAGCCTATGTGGTTCTCGCTGCGGGCCAAATGCCCAGCGATGAATTGGTCCAGGCTTTGCAGCTTCACGTTCGAGGACAATTGGCGCCCTACGAGTACCCCAAGGAAATCGAGTTCATTGCCGAGTTGCCCATGACCACAACCGGCAAGGTCCAGCGAAGGGTCTTGAGGCTTCAGGAAGAAGAGCGCTTTGCCAAGGCTCATCCTGGAGCAACTCCTTCAATTTAAGAATCGAGCGAGAACATGGATGCATGGTTGATGGTGGCTTGGCTGGCAGTGGCTTATGCCTTGGGCTCAGTGTCTTTTGCGATTGTGGTGAGCCGATTCATGGGGCTTGACGATCCGCGCACCTATGGCAGCCAAAATCCTGGCGCCACCAATGTCTTGCGAACCGGCAATAAAAAAGCCGCTGCCCTGACCTTGTTGCTGGATGCCCTCAAGGGGTGGTTGCCCATTTGGGCTTTGCAATGGCTTGAACCCCTCGCTCCTCAATGGGTGGTTGCTGCAGTGGCCTTGGCGGCTTTTGTGGGCCATGTCTGGCCGGTGTTCTTCCGCTTCAAAGGGGGTAAGGGCGTAGCGACGGCTGCAGGCGTTTTGTTTGGCGTTCACCCCATTCTTGGTTTGGCCACAGCGGCTTCGTGGCTCATCGTGGCGGTGTTCTTTCGCTATTCGTCCCTGGCGGCCTTGTGTGCTGCGGTCTTTGCACCGTTTTATTTCGCCATCGGACAGGGCCTGGTGTGGCCAGCCAACCCGGAGTTATTGGGCGCATTGGTGATCATGAGCGCGGTGCTCATTCAGCGGCACAAAGACAACCTCAAGCGCTTGATCCGAGGGGAAGAAACCCGCATCGGTCAGAAAAAAACTAGTCCCTGAAGTTGTTGAAGCTCAGCGGCAGGTCGGCCATTTCTTTGCGAATCAGCGCCATGACGGCTTGAAGATCGTCGCGTTTGGCGCCGGTGACGCGAACCGATTCGCCCTGAATGGCCGCTTGCACTTTGAGCTTGGAGTCTTTGATGAGGCGCTGGATTTTTTTGGCGTCCTCACCCGCAATGCCGTTGCGCACCTTGACGACCTGTTTGACCTTGTCGCCCCCTGCTTTTTGCACGTCAGCGATGTCCAAAAACCGGATGTCCACACTGCGCTTGGTCAGCTTGTTGCGCAGGATGTCCAAGATTTGCTGCAACTGAAAATCGGCATCACCCGTCAAGGTGATGTCGAGTTCCTTGATGTCGATGCCCGCACTGGTTCCCTTGAAATCAAACCGGGTGGTGATTTCCTTGGCGGTGTTTTCTACGGCGTGGCGCACTTCAACGCCATTGGCTTCGCACACGGTGTCAAAAGAAGGCATGGTCGGTCTCCGTGGATGAGCGATGCGAGAATTCTCACATGATCGTGGAAATCAACCAGCCCCTTGGCGCACTGAATACTTTTGGAATCTCTGCCAAAGCCCACCGCATGGTGCGCATTCGCGCGGAATCCGATCTTCAGGCGGTGCTCGCTGATCCGCAATGGCATGAGGCTGCCAAGTTCATTTTGGGTGGGGGCAGCAACATCATCCTCACAGGCGATGTCAAAGCTTTGGTGCTCAAGGTCGAAATCATGGGGCGTCGTCTCGTGAGTGAGGACGACCAGGCTTGGGTGCTTGAGGCAGGAGCGGGTGAAAACTGGCACGAATGGGTGACGTGGACCTTGACCAATGGCTGGCCCGGCCTTGAAAACATGGCCATGATTCCTGGCACGGTGGGCGCTGCGCCCGTGCAAAACATCGGGGCCTATGGGGTCGAACTTCAAGACCGGTTTGAATCGCTGGATGCCGTGGACTTGCAAACTGGCAAAACCCTCACGCTCAAAGCGGAGCATTGTGGCTTCGGTTATCGGGATTCGGTGTTCAAGCATGGGGGTGCTGCGGATGCATCGCAAGCCGATGTGGCGGAAGGCCCTTTGCGTGCATTGAGCCCCATGGGATTGGCCGGGCGCGTGCTCATCACGCGGGTGCGCTTCAGGTTGCCCAAGGCTTGGCGAGCCGACATCAGCTACTTGGACCTCACACGCAAGGCCGAGGCCACCGGCATTGACCGCCCCGATGCAACAACCATTTTTGATTGGGTGTGCGAGATCCGCAGCGCCAAATTGCCTGATCCCAAAGTCTTGGGCAATGCGGGCAGTTTTTTCAAGAACCCCACCGTCACTGCAGAGCAATGCGCAGACATCATTGCCCGAGATCCCGGAGTGGTTCACTATGTGTTGGCCGATGGGCGATACAAGCTGGCCGCGGGTTGGCTAATTGATGCTTGTGGTTGGCGCGGCAAAACCATGGGCCATGCGGGCGTTTACGACAAACAGGCTTTGGTCTTGGTCAATCGGGGCGATGCCCAACACCCTTGTACGGGCGGTGAAGTCGTCACCTTGGCCAAAGCCATTCAGACCAGCGTGTACGAGCGCTTTGGCATCCGACTTGAAATGGAACCCGTTCTGGTTTGAACCCGCATCATGCCGTGGGGGCAAAGCCCATGAGCACGGCGCTCAGCGAGAGTAAACCCATCGCGATGGACATGGTCACCAACCCTGCTACATAAGCCCCGTTAAAGCCCATTCGCGACGCCAGCACATACGCTGCAGATGCCGTGGGCACGGCAGAAAACACCATGAGCACCAGCGTTTGCAAGTCGTTCAGGCCCATAAAGAGAGACAGGCCGTAGGCCAAGAGCGGTGCAATCAAGTGTCTGAGGCTCAGCAGGCTCACCGTGAGCAGGCGGTTTTGTCCGAGCTGTTCCCACACCAGACCTGCGCCAGCGGCCATCAGGCCCAGCGGAATGGCGCTGGCGCCGACCTTGGACACAGCAGGTTCCAACCAAGCGGGAAATCGAAAGCCCAGCAGATTGGCCAACAGGCCGCCCACCGTTGCAATCACCAAAGGGTTGCGGGCGAGTTCGCGCAAAAAGCTTTGGTTTTGACCTTGTCGCACCATGGGCCAAACCGCACCCATGTTGTAGAGCGGCACGCAAAAGCCGATCAACACGGCCATGAGCAGCAAGCCAGGTGCGCCCGCAACGCGTTCAACCACTGCCAATGCAATGAAGGAATTGAAACGGAAACCCACTTGGGCCGCACCTGCAAAGTCGTGTGGCGACCAGTGCCGCGACAAGCTACTCAGGCGGGGCAGGTTGAGCACGATCAACATGCTGCAGATGGCAAACATCATGCCGGTGAGGGCGAATTGACCGTCTGACCAAGACAAGGGTGAGCGCGCCGTGGCGTGAAACAGCAGCACCGGAAACAGCACGAAATACACCAGGGTTTCGACGGGCTGCCAGATGCTGCGGTTCAAGGGAGTGAATCGGCACAGCAAATGGCCAAGCACGATGAGGGCAAAGTCAGGGATCAGCCATTGGGCAACGTTCATGCGCTAAGGATAGCCCAGAGCCCGTTCAGAGCTTGCGCCCCAAGGCACAATCTCTGCATGGACGCCAAGCCCGACCCCAATGAAATGCCCGATTGGGACCTCATTGCGCCACAGATCGAAGCCTTTGTGGCCGCGCTTTGGCTAGAGGATGGTTTGTCCGACAACACCCGCAACGCTTATCGCCGAGATCTGCAAGGCCTGGCCCAATGGTTGCACACAGAGGGCTTGCAATTGCTCGATGCCCAAAACCATCACTTTCAAGCCTACTTTGCGCACCGACACGAGAGCACAAAGGCCACGAGCGCCAATCGACGCCTGTCGGTGTTCCGTCGTTTTTTCCGTTGGGCCATGCGCGAACGGTTGATCGCTCAAGACCCCACGCTCAGCCTCTTGCACGCCAAGCGACCATTGCGGGTGCCGTCCAGTCTCACTGAAGCGCAGGTGGAAGCCTTGTTGGGCGCGCCATCGGTTGAAACGGCCTTGGGTCTGCGCGATAGAACCATGCTCGAGGTTTTGTACGCTTGTGGCCTCAGGGTCAGCGAACTCGTTGGGCTGAGGGTGCTCGATGTCAGCTTGCGCGACCAAGTGCTTCGCGTGCTGGGCAAAGGCAGCAAAGAGAGGCTGGTGCCCTTTGGTGAAGTGGCGGGCGATTGGGTCCAGCGTTATTTGGACAGCGCCAGACCCGAGCTGCTCAAGGGCGCAACAAGCGATGTGCTGTTTGTCACGCGCATGGGCTCAGGCATGACGCGAATGATGTTCTGGAAGCTGATCCACAACTACGCCTTGAAGGTGGGCATCACGCAAAAGGTGTCGCCCCACACGCTGCGCCATGCGTTTGCCACTCACTTGCTCAACCACGGTGCAGATTTGCGCTCGGTGCAATTGCTGCTTGGTCACGCCGACATTTCCACCACCACCATCTATACCCATGTGGCCAGGGAACGCCTGCGCCAACTGCACGCTCAGCATCACCCAAGGGCTTGATCAGCAGCCTGCCAGGCTTGCAACTCGGCATCGCTGAATCCGGCGCGGCGTCTGGACACCCAATTGAGTGGCGGTTTGAGGCGAGGGGCTCTGTGGGCCTTGAGCAAGTCGAGGTAGGCCTGTTCAGGGTTCAGCCCTTGCTGAGCACAACCCTCACGAAACCAGTGGTTGCCGATGGCCACATGGCCTTCTTCCTCGCGCAAGATGACATCGAGCACGGCAATGATTCGTTCAGCAATGGGCGTGCCGAGTTTGGCCAGTTTGGCTTGAATGAGGGGCGTCGCGTCCAGGCCTCGCGCCTCCAGTGTGCGTGGCACCAGCGCCATGCGAGCGAGCCAGTGGTCGGCCGTGGCTTCGCACATTTGCCACAAGCCATCGTGGGCCTCGAAATCGCCATAGGCATGGCCCAGATTGGCCAATTCGGCGCTGAGCATGTCGAAGTGCTTGGCTTCTTCTTGGGCCACGCGCCACCAATCCAAGTAATAGTCCACAGGATGGCCCGGGAAACGCCAGACTGCATCGAGGGCAAGGTTGATGGCGTTGAACTCGATGTGGGCAATGGCATGGACCATGGCCGCAAGCCCCCGCTCGGTGTTGACCGAACGCTGGGGCATGGCTTGGGCAGGCTTGAGGACAGGACGCTCTGGTCTGCCTGGAACAGGCGCTACCGGGCTCAGCACCGCCTGGGTGTGGCAGTTCATGTCCTCAGGATGGGCAAGCCGCACGCCCCGCGCTTTTTCAACGGGGTCGCTGATGCAAATCCAGTGCAGGGCAAGTTGTCGCAAGTCCATCCCTACAATTGTAGAAAGCAAACTCTTGAGGCGAATGCAACATGGCGCTGTACCAACTCGATGACATTTCTCCCCAGGTGGACGACACCGCATGGATTGCCCCATCGGCCCAAGTCATGGGCGCGGTTCACCTGCATGCCCACAGCAGCGTTTGGTTTGGCGCTGTGATCCGTGGCGACAACGAACCGGTCACGGTTGGTGAAGGCAGCAACATTCAGGATGGCGCCATGCTGCATTCCGACTATGGCTTGCCGCTCACAGTGGGCAAAAACGTCACGGTGGGCCATAAGGTCACACTGCACGGTTGCCAGATCGGTGACAACACCTTGATCGGCATGGATGCGGTGGTCCTCAATGGCGCGGTGATTGGTAAAAACTGTGTGGTGGCCGCAGGCTCATTGGTCACCGAAGGCAAATCCTTTCCCGATGGCTCCATGATCATGGGCAGCCCCGCCAAAGCGGTTCGCGAACTCGAACCCGCCTTCATCGAACGCATTGAGAAAAGCGCCAAAAGCTATGTGGCCAATGCCCAGCGCTTTGCCAAAGGCCTCAAGCGCATCGATTGAACGACATGGCCGAATTGCACAAGTTTTTGTTCGAAGGTTTGCCGGTTCGCGGCATGCTGGTTCGCCTCACCGATGCGTGGCAAACCGTGTTGGCCCGAAGGGCTCAAAACCCACAAACTGGGGCTTATCCTCCTGAGTTGGTCTCGACTTTGGGCGAGATGGCGGCGGCAGCGGTTTTGTTCCAGTCCAACATCAAATTTGATGGGGCTTTGGTGTTGCAACTGCAAGGCGATGGCCCTTTGAAATTGGCGGTGGTCGAGGTGCAACCCGATTTGCAGTTCCGCGCAACGGCCAAGGTGATCGGTTCGGTCGAAGGGCTGACTGGGTTGAGCGCTCTGGCCAATCCTGGTGGCACAGGGCGCTGCGCCATCACGCTGGACCCCGCGCGAAGACTGCCCGGACAACAACCCTATCAGGGCATGGTGCCTTTGCATGGCGACTGGGGTGAGCCCATTGATCGGGTTCAGGATGTGTTGGCCCACTACATGTTGCAAAGCGAACAGCTGGACACCACCCTGGTGCTGGCCGCCAACAGCGAGGTGGCCGCTGGGTTGCTGATTCAACGCCTGCCCATGCAAGGCGAGGTCAACTTGGCGGGCCGCCAGCTGGTGGTTGACGAAGACCAAATTGGCCGCAACGAGGACTACAACCGAATTGCTTTGCTGGCCGCCAGCCTGAAAACCGAAGAGCTGCTCAGCCTACAAGCCGACGACATCTTGCACCGTTTGTTCTGGGAAGAGCCGGTGTTGCGATTCGAGCCCTTGATGGGCGATGAAGGCCCTCGCTTCGCCTGCCGATGCAGCCGCGAGCGCGTCAGCAGCATGTTGCAAAGCCTGGGCCCTGAAGAGTCTCAAGCCGCGCTGGCTGAACGCGGGAAAGTTGAGGTCGGTTGTGATTTCTGCGGCCAGCAGTATCGATTTGATGCGGTCGATGTGGCGCAGTTGTTTGCACAAGGCAATGGGCAGATCCAATCCAGCCCTGACGCCTGGCAATGAGCTTGAGCTCAGCTTTAGCGATTGATTTGAACAAAGATCTCGTTGGGCTTGACCATGCCCAAGCCAGCACGGGCTCGCTCTTCGATCATCTCCAAGCCATCGGTGAGGTCGGCCAATTCAGCGCGTGAACGGGCAATCACCAATTCAGCCTGTTCGTTTTGGCGAACATGAGCGATC
>JBEAMY010000023.1:0-4108 GCA_041165725.1 Pseudomonadota bacterium | reverse complement strand
CCGCGTCAGGATTGGGTTTACCTGCCTCTGGGCGGGCTGTGGATGCCGGTTTGTTTGCCGACATCCTGTCGCGGCACTGGCAACACCTGGCCCAGAACCAGCGGCAAGATCTTGCCGCTTCGGCCGATGCCACCTTGAGTGCGGCAGGCCGTGTCGCCCCCCCCGAACATCAAGACTTGTCTGAAATCCGGGCCTTGGACTCACGCACGCAAGAATTGCGCCGCGCCGATGAACCTGAGGATGCGCAACAAGTCACCCCACCTCAAGCCAAGGAACACCGCGCTGCGGCCACTTTGGATGCCTTGGATTCAGGCCGACTGCCCCTCGCTCCCGCCAAATGGATGGGCTCGGAGGATGCCCCGCTCGATGCGTCCATGGCTCAAATGACCGATGACGGTCTGATGGTGATGCCCCTTGGTGAGCGCATCAACATCGTGACGCCACCTCAGACCCAGGTCAATGAGCAAAGCGTGGCCGATTTCGCACGCAGCATGGGCATGAGTGAACTTCAGATTGAACAACTCTTTGGAACTCAGACTGCTGAAGCCGTTTCGCTCGATGATTCGGTGAGCACCGTCGATCGTTTGCGCACGCCTGGCCTGAATGGGTCACAGGCGATCACCACCACAATGGGTGGATCGGGATTGAATGTGCTGAGCACCGGAGAGTCCGGCGCCATGAGTTCGCCCAACATGGTGGCCAGCCCCGTCCCTGCCACCCTGACCTCTCAGGCTTTGTCCAACCTGTCGATCTCCCCTGCTCTGGCCGCTCAAGCGGCTCAAGCGACTCAAGCTACTCAAGACAGCGCCAAAGCTCAATCCCATTCCGCCACCAACGCCACCACGGTCGATGTCCTGACCATCATGGACGCCGAATTCGCCCCTGAAGTTTGGCAAGCCCTGCAGTCGCGCATTGGCGGATCGGACTCCAAGGGTTTGCTCACCGGTGGCACCTTGAGCACCATGGGCGCGAGTGGGTCGGCTGCACTTGCCATCCCAAGCGACCGCTCGGCCTTGATGACTGAAGACGGCGTCGCCATGAACTTGCCTGGCATGGGCAATGCCATGAATGCGGCCAACCGCACCCGAAGTGGCGTTGGCGCTCAGGCCGGTTTGCTGCAGGCCGCAGCACCCGATGCACAAGAAGCCTATGACGAACTCAACCAAAAGTTCACCACTGAGCTGGCCTCACGCATCAATCAACAAATCAATTCGGGCGAATGGAAGATGAAATTCGCCCTCAAACCCGCAAGCCTTGGTCACTTGGATGTGCAACTCGAGATGCGCGATGGCAAACTCTCGGCTGTGTTCCAAACCGACAATGCGATGACACAGGATTTGCTGAGCACGGGCAGTCAGCGTCTGAAGGACGCACTGGCCCAGCTTGGTCACTCAAATGCGTCCGTCTGGGTAGGCTCAGGCGGATCTGGTCAAGCTCAGGGTCAGGGCCGTGGCCATCAACCCGGCTCTTCCGCGCCTCATGCAATGAGCGCCCCATCCGATTCATCCAGTGGTTCCACCAGCGCTGCACCAGCGCCCAGGTCTGCTGGGTCTTCCCAGTCATCCAATCATTTGGACTTGTTCGCCTGATTAAGGCATCGAAGGAGTAAACATGGCAACCGCAGCCCCCGCAGCCCCCGAAGGCACCGAAGAAGCCCCCAAGAAGAAAAAACCGATCCTGCTCATCGCTGGCATCGCCGTTGGCACCATCGTGCTGCTGGTCGGTGTGGTGTTTGGCACGCTTTTCTTCTCAGGCTATTTTGAAAAGAAAGCCGAAATGGCCGCCATGGAAAAGCTCGATGAGCTTGAAGCCGCTGCCACCAAGGCCCGCGACGAAGCGCCGGTGAAGATCAAGAAAGAAGCGCCTCAAGAAACGCGCTTCGAGAAGAACTACATGCAGATGGACAAGGAGTTGATGACCAACATCACCGGCTCCAAAAAGGTCATGGTGATTCAGGTGGCCCTGATGACCCATTACGACGAACGCGTTTTTGAAAACGTCAAAAAGCACGACTTTGCGATCCGTTCAGCCATGCTTGATGTGTTGCGTCAAACCACAGAAGCCGAATTGGCTCGCGCAGACTATCGCAAAAATTTGGCCGACAAACTCAAGGCCGTGATGAACGAAGTTCTGGAGAAAAACGAGGACTTCGGTGGCATTGAAGATGTCTTCTTCACCTCATTTGTGGTGCAGTGATCATGACCACCGCAACTGGATTGCTCACCCCTGAAGAGATCTCGGCACTGACCGAGGCCGTCAAAGACGGGAGCATAGAAACCGATACCGGCTACAACACCAAGTTGCGGGTGCGCAAGCACGACCTGGCCAGCGAGAACTCCAGCTTGGGTGTGAACGTCTCGTCGATCGACATGATCAACGAGCGCTTCATCCGCATGTTCAGACTGGGCCTGCTTGAAGTGCTGCGGACCACACCGCGCGTCAACCCAACGCGCGTACAGATTTTGAAATTTGGCGACTACCTCAAAACCCTCAAGGCCCCCTTGTCGGTCAACACGGTTCGCATGAATCCTCTGCGAGGCTTTTCGGTGGTCATTGTCGACCCCAATGTGGTCTTCAGTTCACTCGACAGTTTTTTTGGCGGATACGGCAAAGGCGTGGGCGAGTTGCCCTCTGGGCGTTTGTTCACGCCCACCGAGTCGCGCATCATCTCCATCATTCTTGAAGTCTTTTTCAGATCGCTCAAGGATGCATGGTCACCCGTCATGGAGATTGAGTGTGAGCACATCAGCTCGGAGATCAATCCCCATTTCGCGCAAATCGCCGATGAATCCGATCTGGTGGTGCTCAGCCGCTTTGAGTCCGATGGCGTTTCCGGTGCCAAGGGCTTCATCGATCTGGTCTACCCCTATGCCACCCTCAAGCCCTTGCGCGAACTCTTGCGCAACCGCGTCCAAACGGGCGACGGCAACGAAGAGTCCGACAAGGTTTGGCGTGAAGAATTGGCCGTTGCCGTAGGCGACGCTTTGGTCGACATCCGCGTGGACATGGGCCAGATCCGCACCACCTTGCACCACCTTCGCACCATGAAAGAAGGCGATTTGCTCTTCTTCAAGAAACCTGAGCTTGCCCAATTGCAAACCCAGGGCATCCCTTCATTTGGCGTCACCGTTGGCAACCGAGGTTCCAGCGTCGCTGTGCGCATCGAAAAACAACTCGTTCCGGGTCACATCTGAAAGGTTTAACCATGTCTGAAGACCAACAAGCCGTCCAGCAAGACGAAACAACTGCCAGCGATCCGGCTGCTGAGCCTCAAGCGGTGACTTTGGCCACCGAACAGGCCAATGCCACGCCCATGGACGACTCGGACCCGCTGCCCACAGCGCGCGACTTCGAAGAAAGCTCGCCAAACAACATCAACCCCGAGGTGTTGAAAAACATCACGGTGAACCTGTCCATCGAAGTGGGCCGCACACAGATCAAGATCAAAGACCTCATGCGCCTGACTCAAGGCAGCGTGGTCGAGCTTGACCGCATCGCGGGTGAGCCGCTTGACTTGCTGGTCAACAACACCGTGGTGGCCCAAGGTGAAGTGGTTCTGGTCAACGATCGCTACGGCATTCGCCTCACCCGCGTTGTGCCTTCCACTGAACGACTCAAGTCTCTCTGAGCGCGGTCGATTCGGAGCTGGTGACACCAACACTCTCCAAGTGTTCATCCTGCCAAGGGCCAAAAGCCCTTGGCTTTTTTTTGCCCGGTTATCATGGCCCGCATGAACACATTCACCCAAGTCGAACTCTTCACCGACACCGATGGCGTGGCCCGGTTTCGCCAAAATGAGATTGCGCTGGACCAAGGCACCGAAGCCGCTAGGCTCAGTTCCCTCATGGCCAGCGGTGGGCTTCAACTGCGACAAAGCCCAGTGGGGTTTCGCAGCGTCTTTCACGTGACCACCACGCCGCAGTGGGTCTTCATCCTGCGTGGCCAAATGGAAATTGGTTTGAGAGACGGCAGCTCGCGCATTTTTGGTCAGGGTGAACACTTTTTCTCTAACGACACCCTGCCCGCCGGTGTCGACTTTGACGCTCAAGTTCATGGCCATTGGAGCCGACAAGTAGGGGACGAACCGCTGGTCACCGCCTTTGTTCGC
>JBEAMY010000022.1:0-8724 GCA_041165725.1 Pseudomonadota bacterium | reverse complement strand
GAGCGTCAGCGACTGCCCAACCTCAGTCTGACTGCAGAGTCCGACACCGGCAATTCGAGATCCTCGGCCAACACCACCCTGCAGGTCGAGCAAACCGTTTGGGACTTTGGCCAACTCAACGCCCGCATCGCTGGTGCAAAAACCGAAGCCGTCAACAGCCAATTGCGGGTGAACCTGCAAATGCAAGATGTGGCCTTGCAAATCATTGGCGCGTGGCAAACCTTGTTGGCCGCTCAGCAGCGGCTCAACGCAGCCACCCACACGCTGGAGCGTTTGCAAGCGTTTGTGCAGCAAATGGAGCGCAGGGTGGCGGCCGAGTTATCGGCCCCCATCGATCTGGAGCTGGTTCAAGCCCGCGTCTTGCAAACCCAAGTTGAATTCGCCTCGGCACAAAACAGCAAAAACCTGGCCATTCACCGCCTTGAGCAGCTCTCGGGCATCAAAGGGCTGGCGGCACAAATCAGCCTTCCCCCTCTGAACGCGAGCTTGCTGCAGGCCAAGGAATTCGTGAGGGAGTTGCAATCCATGGACCTGAACCAACAGGCTGGCAACAGCCCCGTGGTGACCAAAGCCAGACTGGATGCAGAGCGAGCCAAGTACGACCACGAGGCCGTGAAGGCACAGAACTTTCCCACCGTGTACGTGCGAAGCAATCAGCCGCTCACCAAACAGGCCTCTGGATTTGAGATCAACACCGGCATGACCACGTTCTTGGGCTTGCGCTATTCGCCGGGTGCGGGCTTTGCCACCGCCTCTCAGACCGAAGCCATGCAGATCCGCATGAACAGTGCCCAGGAAAAGATTCAAAGCGCCATCCAGGAGATGGAGCAACTCCTGCGCTCCGATCGCGAAGAAGCCATCAACGCCGAAATCCGAATCCAAGCGCTCGAATCGTCGGTCCATGGCTCGGACCGGGTGCTTCAGTCCTACAAAGACCAATACGTCGCCAACCGCAAAAGCTGGCTAGACCTCATGAACGCCGTTCGCGAACTCGCGCAAAACGAATACGCCCTGGCCGACACCCAGGCCAGCCTTCTTGGGGCCATGTGGCGCTTGCAGGTTCGTTTGGGTCGAACGGCCCACTGAACAACCCAGCGCACGTACCACCCCACCCCACACAGGACTGACACCGTGAACGAATCCGCACACCAAGAAAAGGCGCACGCTCAGGGGCCAAACCCATTGCAGCAGCTCGCCTGGTCGTTCCAGCGCCTGGCTCAGCAGCAAGGCGCACGCATCGATGCACAACGCCTGGCCAGTGCTGCACTGGAACTCGACCCCAAGCACCACCTTCAATCCGAAGGCTTGAACCGGTTTTGCAAATCCATGGACGTGACGGCGCCCAAATGGCTTCGCAAGCCCGACCGCCTGCTGTTGCCCCTCATTGCTTGCACCTCCCAACATGGGTGGGGGCTGGTGGTGGATCGCAACGCCCATGGCAACTGGGTGTTGAGCACCCCAACGGGTGCCCATCAGATCGGTGACGACGAACTGTCCAAGCGTTGCGCCTTGGTCCAAATCGGGCCCAAATCGGTGCTGGGTTTTGGGCTCTTGGGCGCAAAGCCTGGTGACGCCTTGAGTTTCATGGGCCATGTCAAACAGGTCTTGAAGCTCTACCGGCGGGAAATCATCGAAAGCACCCTGGCTTCGGCCTTCATCGGCATGCGTGCATTGGCCACGTCCTTGTTTTCCATGCAGGTCTATGACCGGGTCATCCCCACGCGCAGCGAATACACGCTGGCCATTTTGGCCATGGGCGTGGTGCTCAGCATCCTCATTGAACTGGCCATGAAATTTGCGCGTGCCAACGTGATGGACTACGTGGTGGTCGGCATGGACAACCGCCTATCGCGCGAAGTCTTCGACCGCTTGCTGCAACTGCGGGTGGATCAGCTGCCCGCCTCGGTGGGCAGCCTGGCCGCCCAAATCAGGGGCTACGAACAGATTCGCAGTTTTTACACCGCATCCACCTTGTTCACCCTGATTGATTTGCCCCTGGGCTTGCTCTTCATCTTGGTCATTGCTGTCATGGCTTCCACCTGGGTGGCTATGGTTCCCTTGGTGTTTGCGGGGGTGGCATTGATCCTGGGCTTTTCCATCCGTCGCCAGATCATGCTGAGCGCCAAAGAAGGCGCAGCCATGAGCAACCTGAAAACGGGTTTGTTGGTCGAAGCCGTCGAAGGCATTGAAACCATCAAAGCGGGTTCGGGGGGCTGGAAATTCCTCTCGCGCTGGATTGGCGTGAATGCGCAAACCATTCGCAACGACCTCAAGATGCGCCACTCCCAGGAGAGCGTGGCTTATTACTCGGCCACCTTGCAGCAACTGAGTTACGCCGGTTTGGTGGTGGTGGGTTCCTACCTGGTGATGACCGGTCACATGACCATGGGCGCGATGATCGCCAGCTCCATCCTCAGCGGTCGAATCCTGCAACCCATCATGGCCATTCCCGGCTTGTTGGTTCAGCATGCCCACGCCCAAGCCGCGCTCGATGGGCTCGAGCGCCTCTATCAACTCAAGACCGATCACGACAAAGACAACGTCCCCATCGCCCCCGAGCGGCTCCTGGGGATGTACCAACTCAAAGACGTCAAGTTTGGCTATGGCGAAAACCCACACGCCATCGTGATTCCCCAGCTTGAAATTCACCCCGGTGAGCGCATCGCCGTGCTGGGCCCTATCGGAGCGGGCAAGTCCAGTTTGCTGCGCATCCTCAGCGGGCTCTATCAGCCCAGAGAGGGTCGCGTGCTCATCGATCACCTGGAACTCTCGCAAATCAGCCGTCACGCCATCAACCAGCAAATCGGCTATTTGCAACAAGAGCATCGACTCTTTCAGGGCAGCCTGCGTGAAAACCTGCTCATTGGTTTGCCCGACCCTGGTGACGAAGTCATCTTGCAAGCCATGCGCCGCACCGGCATGGACCACATGCTGGCTGGTCATCCTCGAGGGCTGGAGCTGCCCATCATGGAAGGTGGCCGCGGCCTGAGTGGGGGGCAAAAGCAATTGGTGGCCTTCACGCGCCTGGTGCTGTGCAACCCGTCGGTGTATTTGCTCGATGAGCCCACGGCCAGCATGGACGAAGACCAAGAACGCAGATGCCTGCAAGTCCTGCAACACGAAGCTGCAGCAGGCAAGACCATGGTGCTGGTCACCCACAAGGCGGCCATTCTTCCCTTGGTCGATCGAATCATCGTGGTCGTGGGCAGTCAGATCGTCATGGACGGCCCGCGCGATGCGGTGCTCAACGAATTGCAGCAGCGCAACCAAGCCGCCTTGCGCGCCCAAGCCAAAGACAGCTTGCCGACCCCCCAAGCCAAAGCAACCGATCCAGAGGTCTCTGCATCATGAGCAAATCCATCTTCAAAGAGCGCCAATCGCAGGCGACCGATGTGTACTTTGTGGTCGACAAAGACGACGACCTCAACGACACGCGTCCCCCCACGGGTTCTCGCTGGATCTTGCTCACCTTCGCCTTGGGGATCATCGCGTTGGTCATCTGGGCCGCCATCGGCAAAATCGATCAGGTCACCCGAGCTCCTGCCGTGGTCATTCCGGGAGAGCGCACCCAATTGATTCAATCGCCCGATGGCGGTGTGCTGACCGCTGTGCAGGTGCGTGAAGGGCAAATCGTCAAAGCCGGTCAGGTCCTGGCCACCTTGCAGCGAGAGCGCGCGCAAGCGGCGGTGGCAGACAGTCTGGCCAAAGTGGCGGCCTTGCGAATCACTCTCGCTCGCCTCAAGGCCGAGGTCTATGGTCACCCCCAACCCCTGTTTGGCCCCGACTTGCTGAGCTACACCGAATACATCCGCAATCAAACGGATTTGTTCAACAAGCGGCAAACGGCCTTCAAGGAAGACATGGCCGCTTTGGACGGCATCATCGCCTTGGCCCGAGACGAGCTGGAGATCAATCGCAAGCTATTGGCCAAGGGCGATGTCAGTCGCGCCGAGGTCATCCGCCTCGAACGTGGCCTTGCCGACGTCAACGCCCAGCAGGCCAGTCGGCGCAACAAATACTTTCAGGACGCCCAGGCCGAAATGACCAAGGCTCAGGAAGACCTGAACTCTCAACTCGAGCAACTCAAAGACCGCCGGCAATTGCTGGATCACACCGAATTGATCGCGCCCATGGACGCGGTGGTCAACAGCATCAAGGTCACCACCGTGGGCGGTGTGGTGCGGCCCGGCGAAACCGTCATCGAATTGCTGCCCAGAGACGACGAACTCGTGGTGGAGGCCAAAGTACCGCCCTCGGACATCGCCTTTGTGCAGGTCGGGCAGTCGGTCAGCGTCAAGCTCGATGCCTACGACGCCACCGTTTTCGGCGGCGTGCGCGGCGAGGTGATCTACATCAGCGCGGACGCCCTGTTTGCCGAGAAAGCCAGCCCGGGCGTACCGGTCGGGCCCATGAACCCGCCCATTTACTACGTGGTTCGCATCAAGTTGCTCAAAAAGGAGTTTCTGGGCGAGAGGGCCAATGACATCGAAATCCGTCCAGGCCTCACCGCGCAAGTCGAAATCAAAGCCTTGGAGCGAACCGTGTTGAGTTACCTCACCAAGCCCATCACCAAAACCCTGAACCAATCGCTGGGCGAGCGCTGAAAAGACTACTTAGGGTTTTAATCAATGAAAAGATTTCCGGTAAAAGATTTAAAAAATAATAAAAATGTAAAACTTTTAAATAAAAATCAAGCCACATGAACGCCACACCTCATCCCGGATATCAGGCCATACAACAGTTGCTGACCCCTTTGGTGCGCTGGTGCTTGATGGTGGGTATTCGTCATGGGCAACTCAGCCGGCTTTCCAAGTCCTTGTTCTATGAGGCGGCCAAGCTGGAGCTGCAACGCAAAGGGCTCAAGATCACCGACTCGGCCCTCAGCCTCGCCAGTGGCCTTCACAAAGGCGACATCGACCGCTTCAACCGCTTCAACCGCGCGGTGACGGGCACCGGCCTGCACCAGGCAGAGGACCCCAGCATGGCGCGCATCAACCCGGCCAGTCAGGTCATCGCACGCTGGATCGCCACCGAGCTGGAAACCACCTTGCCCATTCGGGGCCAAGAACACAGTTTTGAGGCCTTGGTCAAGGCCACCCAGCAAGAAGGGGCCCCCCTGCTCTCAACCCGCCTCATCCTCAAAGAGCTCGAGCGTCGGCGGTTGGTCGAGGTTCAAGACAAGCAAAACGTCCGCCTGATCAGCAACGTGGGCTTGCCCGCCATCGATCAGCAAGAGGCCGTTGTTCATTTTGTAGGGGCGGTGCGCGACCACCTGATGGCCTGCCTGCACAACCTCGAGGCGAAGGCGCACGAAACCCAGTTTCTGGAGCAAAGCCTGAATGTCGACAGCCTGTCTTCCCAATCGGTGGTGCTGCTGCACGAAGCCACCCGCCAATGGTGGAACACCGCCCTGATTGACCTGGCCAATCGGGCCATCGCCATGAGCGAGAACGACAAAACCAAGGGGTGCGACCAATGCCTACGCATTGGGGTGTACGTCTACAGCCCCGCCCTCAGTGGCGAAACCCACACAACCCGTCCATGAATCATCAGCAAGGAGCAGTCATGAAAAAAGTCCTCGTTACCCTCGTCAATGCCCAAGGTCAACTTGTGGTTCACCAGATCAACCTTGAGGGCAAGCCGTCCATGAGCCTGGCCCTTCCGGCGGGGCATCGGGTGGTCAGGGTGCAATGTGCCCCTGTGGGGGCAAACGCATCAGACCCCAGTGCAGCGGCCGAGCCTGCTGACCTGCCATTTGGCGAGCATCAGGGCCAGCTGGTGTTCGCGCAAGACGAAAAAAGCCTGCACGAGGCCATGGGCGACGGGGAGACCCTGACCGCCGCCTCGTCCGCAATGGGCTGGGGCGAGCCCTTGATGGTTCACGACACGCTGCTGGCAGACGGTGCAGAGGCGGCCAAGCCCACCGCAGAGGCCGAGGCCGCCAAAGGCAGTGCACCTGCTGGTGGGGCAGAAGCCGCCAGCACAACGGGCGTGGCCGAAGCGGGTGGTTTGCTGGCTGGTTTCAATCCGGCTTACCTGGGCCTTTTGGCTTTGGGGGGTGGCGGCGGCGGCGGCGGTGGAACCGTCAGCACGGTCGTCACCACGGTGCCGGAGGGCAATTCAGGCGGCGGTACCGGCAGTGGTGGTGGCACAGAGACGGCGACGGCCACGGCCACTGCAAGTGGCAAGGTGGTGCTGTCCTCGGTCACTGGTGGGCTGACAGTGCGGGCCTTTAACCCCACGACCAAGCAGCAAATCGGGGTTGACGCAGAAGTCGCAACAGATGGCAGTTACACCTTAAAACTGGGGAACTACTCGGGCCCGGTCGTCCTGGTTTTGGTGGACGCCAATGCCGAAATCTCCAACTTTGTCGATGAATCCGACAAAACCAACAAAGACTTGGACCGCAACATTCTGGCCGTAGGGCAGGTGAAGGTGGGAGAGGTCACGACCCTGCACATGAACCACCTCACCACCCTGGCCGCCCATCAGGCGGGCGTGACGGCAAGCGGTGGGCAAAACGGTGCGCCCTCCTTGAGCGTGAGCCAAGGTAGCGACCCCACTCAATTCACAGCCACCAACCAGAAGGTGGCCCATCAACTCGGCTTGAGCGGGGACATCAGCAAGTTGGACGTTGAGCCCGTCTTCAATGCAGATTTGACGCCCAGCGACGCCAGCAGCTTGAACCCAGCCAGCAAGATGGAAGCCATCGTCAGTGGCAAGCTGGCTCTGAGTGTGTCATCAGGCAAGACGTCAATTCACCAAGCTCTTGAATCATTGGCCAAAGGTTTGGACAGTGCCAACGGCATTGATTTCGGCGATCCCGAATGGTTCAACTCATCTCTGATGGTGTTCAACAAACTGGGGCTCACCAACGGGACAAAAAATGAACTGATCTCGTTTTTGAACGAACTGGCTGGCCAAAGCAGCAGCACCACCGACAACATCACCTTTGCCATCCATGCGGTCAGTCAAGACGATGTGATCACCAAAGTCGGAGAGACTTCGACTAGCGAGTTTCTAATCCGCGGAACAGGCGCACCCAACACCACCTACACCGTCCTCATTCAATGCAGCAATCCCAGTTACAGCGAGACCGTTGAAGTCACCACCGACCCAGATGGTGCTTGGGACAAGGTTATCCAACTGACCGAGGGCATGAGTGATGGTGTTTATCAGATTCAATTGAAATCTGGCGACGATGTCCAAGCCATGCGTCAAATCGTGGTGGATCTGCAAAACGATGACGCGAAGTTGAGCGTTCAAGCCATCACCCTCACCGACACCGAATCGGCAGATGTTTTCTCAAACCAAGTCGGTCATGTCCAAGTCATCGACGTGGATTCAAATGAGGGTCGGTCATTCGCGGTCGAATATGCTGAAGACGCCAGCAAAACGGGCTACGACAAACAAGTACAGGGTGATTTCGGCAAGCTTTATTTCAATTCGGTAACCGGTGCTTACTACTACGATCCCGATGACGCGCTCATAAACGGTCTCAAGAGCAACTCCACAAACCTCACCGATTCATTTAAATTCACCGTCACCTTCGACAAAGGTGACGGTGTATCCACACAAAATGAAATCACTTTGTCCGTGAATGTGAATGGCGCCGACGATCTGGCCTCGCTTACGCTGGATGCCGGTGCGGAACTTGAAGTGGTTGACACCGAGCTGAAGGAAACCAACGACGACGTTGAAAGCATGTTCCTTCGGCAAGGCAAACTGGTTTGGCAAGATGCCGATGACAACCAACCGGAGTCGGGTGGTTTTCTTTTGAAAGGCAGCACCAGCAGCACCACCGTCACCTTGAATGAAGTCGAATACGACGCCCAAATCGAGGGTGCATACGGCACCCTTTATGTCCATTCATCAACCGGTGCTTACGCTTACCAGCCGAACGCTGAAAAGGTGAACGCAGCAAAGGCGCAAGCCAGCGATGCTTTCATCATTCAGGCCGGTGAGCAGGGTAAGGAATTCACGCTCAGCGTCACCATCCGTGGCGTTGATGACCTCCCTGTGGTGTCTGTTTCGTCGGCGAGTTTCACCATCACCGATACGCAGGACTACGATTCATTCGCTGATCAAAATTACATTGGTCTAGCCACAGCCAAAGACGCGGATTCGTCCACGAACGACATTCAGTTTGGCTTGGAGAACGGTGTTGCAGAAGAATGGGAGAGTGTTGAGGGAGTGGCCTATCAGCTGCGTGCCGATGGAGACTTCGGTTCGCTTTGGCTGAACACCACCACAGGCCAGTACCGGTTCGTGGCTAATGATGACGCGATCAATCGGGCCATTTCTGAATCCGTCGAAGACTTCGTCATCACGTTTGCTGGCGGCTCCCAAAAGGTCTCGATCACTGTTGAAGGTGCAGATGACCAAGGCAGCTTTGATCTTTCTTCATTCAACGATAACGGAGACATTGAACTCAGCATCACCGATACCGAAGGCTATGACCAGTTTGATTCACCCAACTCGTTGCCCAATGCGGTCAAAGGTCGCCTCACGCTGCACGACCGCGATGATGCGACTGCAATTGAGTTTCAACTCCAACGCAAGGTGGGCACGGACATTCAACTGGGGAACACTGCGAACTTCACCTTGGACGGCATCGCATACGACCACAGCATTGAGGGTGAGTTTGGTACCTTGTACCTTCAATCGAGCACGGGTGTTTATGTCTATGTCCCTGGTTTGATGGACGAGAACGGCGCGATCAAT
>JBEAMY010000021.1:0-3026 GCA_041165725.1 Pseudomonadota bacterium | reverse complement strand
TACTCTGCTGTGGATGAGTTTGGGCTGTACGCTGCATTCATCTTTGCAGTGGCTCTGCAACTGGCCCAAGCTCTCAGTTGGGTTCAGCGCCATAGCTGGCGTGGCCTCGTACCAAGCGGCTGTTGAGTTTGGGCTCATGCAGTGGCAGGGCAGTGCACCCTACCTGATTTTGGTTTTTGTTTGGGGATTGTGCTTCCCAGTGCTGCTCTTCGGCGTCAACGGCAAATGGCCGAGTCAGCTTCGCTCACATTGGCGATGATGCTCAACGCTGTTCGGCATAGTGGCATTGCGCCACGTTGAATTGAATTTTGCTTGGGTATTCATAACCAGCGCCACTGCCCACATCGACCATGGTCAATGTACTCAGATTGGTCACATTGAGCAAAGTGGCAGCTGAGGTGCGTGATTTCAGACGCATGCGGTGAACATCGAAGTTGTCCCCTGCGCAGGTGATGTCGAGATCGCCATAGCCCCGTTGAATCACCAATTGGTTGGGGGTGCTGGTTTTCCATTCCCCATGCTCATTCCTCAAGGTGCATTGCGCAGGGACAACGGTCTTGCCACATTGCGTAGTCAGCTCAATATTTTGGAATTTGCCGTTGATCACGGTCGAGCATCCGCTCAATCCACCCACAAGGGCGGCTGCGGTCGAAAGGGCAAAAAATATGCGAAAGTTCATGGCAAATCCATACAAGGTGACTGGTGTGGATTCGACCTAAGGCAACCAAACTTGAGCCCCTCGAGAGCATGAGCAAAGCATTTACCCGCGAGACCGATGGCGACGACGAAGACGATCAGCCGTCTGCCTTTGTCCCCGCTGGCAAGAATTACATGACCCAGGCTGGCTACGACCGGTTGCGTAACGAGTGGCAGCAACTCATGGACGTGGAAAGACCCAAGATGGTTGAGATCGTCAGTTGGGCTGCTGGCAATGGCGACCGGTCTGAAAACGGAGACTACCTCTACGGGAAGAGGCGTTTGCGCGAAATCGATCGCCGCATCCGCTTCCTCACCAAACGGATCGAAATGGCCGAAGTGGTAGAGCCCAGCATTCATCAGGGCAGCGATCAGGTTTTCTTCGGGGCCACGGTTCACTGCGAAGACCACTTGGGAGAGTCCTTTGTGGTCACCATTTTGGGCATTGATGAAGCCGACAGCGGGAAATCTCAGATCACTTGGATCTCACCCATGGCCAAGGCTTTGCTCAAGGCGCGTGTTGGGGATGTGGTCAAACTTCACACACCTTCAGGTTGGCGAGAAATAGAAGTTGTTCGGGTGGACTATCCCACCAAAGGTGAGTCTTAAATTTAGCCCCTGCGGACCGAGGTGACAGAAGGAATCCAACCGAGGTTGCGCATGATGGCATCTAGGTGATCGGTGCTGTCAACTGAAATCAAAAATTGAAGCTCTGTTGCCTCTTCGCCTCTGACCTGATCCGACATATTGACCTGGTTGATGTCGGCTTCTGAAGCCGCAATCGAGGATGCGACACGGGCCAAAACCCCTTTGCCGTTGTTGACCGTGATGTGCAGGGGTACCTCGAAGCTGCGAGTGGTCTCTTCGCTCCATTCCACCGCCATGAAGCGTTCACTGTCCTTGGACTGCAATCGCTTCGCGGTTTCACACGATTTGCGATGAATGGTGAGGCCTTCGCCTCGCCCTAGATAACCCACGATGTCGTCACCAGGAATGGGGTGGCAACAATGGCCAAATTGGACCGATGCGTTCTCGCTGCCATCGATGGAAACGCTGCCCTGTGAAAGTGTTTCGTGGGCGGTGAAGCGTTCTTTACTGATGAGCAAAGGGTCGGGCTTGTGACCGGTGTCGCCCATCAAGGCCACCAAACGCTTGGCCACGATGCTGGCGACTCGTTTGCCCATGCCAATGTCTGTGAACAGCTCAGTTTGAGATTTCGCCCCAGTGAACTTGAGCAATTTGTCCCAGACTTCATGATTGGTTTTATCGAAGGCAGGCAATTTCTCCAGACCTTCAGCGCGAACCGATTGGATGAGCAATTTTTCACCCAGTGCAGGAGCCTGCTCTTGAGCGCGGGTTTTAAGAAAGTGCCGAATCTTGCTTCGTGCACGACCGGTGCGGACAAAGCCCAGCCATGCAGGATTGGGTGCGGCCACTGTTGAAGTGACCACCTCAACGACGTTGCCGTTCGCCAACTCTGTCCTGAGTGGGACCTGCTCGCCATTGACTTTGGCGGCAATGGCGCAATCGCCCACATTGCTGTGAACCGCATAGGCAAAGTCCACCACGGTGGCGCCTCTTGGCAATGCCATGATTCGGCCCTTGGGGGTAAAGACATACACCGCGTCCGGGAACAGATCCACCTTGATGTGATCCCAAAATTCAGCGGCGTCTCGAGTTTCGCTTTGGATGTCAAGCAAGGACTGAAGCCAGAGCGTTCCTTGTTGTTCTCGACCCGATGCAGCGCCCACATTGGATTTGTAGAGCCAATGTGCGGCCACGCCCGCTTCGGCCACTCGGTGCATTTCTTCGGTCCGCATCTGAAACTCGATGTTGACCCCGGCTGGGCCCACCACCGTGGTGTGAAGCGATTGATAGCCGTTGACCTTGGGGATCGCAATGTGGTCCTTAAAGCGACCAGGCACGGGCTTATAAATTTGGTGCAATAAGCCCAAAGCGGTGTAGCAATCAATGGGGTTGTGCAACACCAGGCGCATGCCAAAAACATCGGACACCTGAGCAAAGCTCAAATGCTTGGACTCCATCTTGCGGTAGATGGAGTAGAGGGTCTTCTCGCGGAACTCAATCTTGGCTTTGATCTGAGCTTGATCCAAGGCTTTTTGAACCGCCTCTTGCACCACGCGCATGAGATCGCTTCGGCGCTTGCGAGCGCGGGTCACCGCCTTTTTAATCACCTGATGCCGCCAAGGCTTGAGGTGTGAAAAAGCAAGTTCTTGCAGCTCACGGTAGGTTTGGTTGAGCCCCAAGCGATTGGCAATCGGCGCATAGACCTCCAGCGTCTCGCTGCTGATGGCTTTTCGCCGTACCGT
>JBEAMY010000020.1:0-11666 GCA_041165725.1 Pseudomonadota bacterium | reverse complement strand
TGGAACTGGCAGCCCTCGGCCCTGAAGTTCAGCTGCAATTGCGAGCCGATCAGGCCGTCCCCTATGGCCGCGTGGTGCAAGTGCTGGGGCTGGCCAATCAGGCAGGCATTGCCCGCATTGGCTTCATGGCCGACCGGCCGACCCAACCGCCGCAGCGCTGAAGGTCCGTGCGCGTTACACCCCTGTGGGGTCGTCGGCACCTAGAATCCTGGCTTTGACCTCCGTTCGGCTCCGCCCCATGTTGGCGGACGCAGCCCGTGCCCATGCCAGACTCCACTTACGACCCCAAGAAGATCGAGGGCGCTGCCCAGGCCGCCTGGCGCCAGCAGAACGCCTATCGCGTTGACGAGCACAGCAGCAAGCCGCTGGGCAAGTACTACGCCTGCTCCATGCTGCCCTACCCGAGCGGCAAGCTGCACATGGGCCATGTGCGCAACTACACCATCAATGACATGCTCACGCGCCAGTTGCGCATGCGGGGCTACAACGTGCTCATGCCCATGGGCTGGGATGCGTTTGGTTTGCCGGCGGAGAACGCGGCCATTAAAAACCAGGTTCCCCCTGCGCGCTGGACTTACGAAAACATTGCCTACATGAAGCAGCAGATGCAGGCCATGGGCCTGGCCATCGATTGGTCGCGCGAAGTCGCCACCTGCTCGCCCGACTATTACAAATGGAACCAGTGGCTTTTCCTCAAGATGCTTGAAAAAGGAATTGCCTATCGCAAGACCCAAATCGTCAACTGGGATCCGGTGGACCAGACGGTGTTGGCCAACGAGCAAGTCATTGACGGACGAGGCTGGCGCACTGGGGCCATGGTCGAAAAGCGCGAGATCCCCGGCTACTACCTCAACATCACGGCCTACGCGCAAGAGCTGTTGGACCACGTGCAAATTGGCAACGACAAGGCCACGCTCAATGGCTGGCCCGACAAAGTCCGGTTGATGCAGGAAAACTGGATTGGCAAATCAGAGGGCTTGCGCTTTGCGTTCCCCCACCAGATCAAGGGTGCAGATGGTCAATTGATCGGTGACGGCAAGATGTACGTGTTCACCACCCGAGCCGACACCATCATGGGCGTGACGTTTTGTGCTGTGGCGGCTGAGCATCCTTTGGCCACCCACGCAGCGGCCAGCAACCCCAAGCTTGCTGCCTTCATCGAAGAGTGCAAGAAGGGCGGCACCACCGAGGCCGAGTTGGCGCTCAAAGAAAAGGTGGGCATGCCCACCGGCCTTTCTGTGCAGCATCCGATCACTGGCGAGCAAGTCGCCGTTTGGGTGGGCAACTATGTCCTCATGAGCTATGGCGATGGTGCCGTCATGGGCGTGCCCGCACACGATGAGCGCGACTTCGCATTTGCCCTCAAATACAACTTGCCCATTCAGCAAGTGGTGGGCCTGGTGCCGTCCGCATCGGCAACTGCCTCTGAGACGGGTGGGCATGGTGCATCATTTGATGCGAGCGCTTGGCAGGAGTGGTATGGCAGCAAGGAAGGGACTTGCATCAACTCTGGTGTGCTGGATGGCTTGAACCACAAAGCCGCTGTCAACAAAGTGGCCGAGTTGTTGGCCGCCAAAGGCCTGGGCGAGAAAAAAACCACTTGGCGTTTGCGCGATTGGGGCATCAGCCGCCAACGCTATTGGGGTACGCCCATTCCCATCATCCATTGCGATGAGCACGGTGCAGTGCCCGTTCCTGAAAAAGATTTGCCAGTGATCCTGCCTGAAGACTGCGTGCCTGATGGCTCAGGCAACCCCCTGAACCGGCACACTGGTTTTCACGCCGGCGTCACTTGCCCGGTGTGTGGCAAGCCGTCCCGCCGCGAGACCGACACCATGGACACCTTTGTGGATTCGTCTTGGTATTACCTGCGCTATTGCGACCCCACCAACGATCAAGCCATGGTGGCCGAAGGCACCGAGTACTGGATGCAAAACGGTGGCATGGACCAATACATCGGGGGCATCGAGCACGCGATTCTTCACTTGCTGTATGCCCGCTTTTGGACCAAGGTCATGCGCGATCTGGGCTTGGTCAAGATTGACGAGCCTTTCAAGCGTTTGCTCACCCAAGGCATGGTGCTCAACCACATCTATTCGCGCCGCGGCGAAACCGGGGGCATCGAATATTTCTGGCCTCAGGATGTCGAGCATGTGCTTGACGACACGGGCAAGGTCGTCGGCGCCAAGCTCAAGCATGCGGTGGGGCCTTGGCCTGAAGGCACAGCCATCGATTACGAGGGCGTGGGCACCATGTCCAAGTCCAAAAACAATGGCGTAGATCCGCAAGACCTGATTGAAAAATACGGTGCGGACACCGCTCGCCTCTACACCATGTTCACCGCACCGCCCGAGGCCACCCTCGAGTGGAACGATGCGGCCGTCGAGGGCAGCTATCGCTTCTTGCGTCGGGTCTGGAATTTCGCCGCCAAGCACGAGTCGGCTTTGCAGTCCGCCACGGGCAGCGATCTGTCTCAATCCGTCTTGAGGCCACAAGCCAAAGCCTTGCGTCGCGAGGTTCATGTGGTTTTGCGCCAGGTCAGCCACGATTACGAGCGCATGCAATACAACACCGTTGTGTCGGGTTGCATGAAGGTGCTCAATGCCTTAGAGGCATTCGAGTCCGATGGCAGCCCTGGTGATCAGGCGGCATTGTGCGAAGGCATGTCCATTTTGTTGCGCATCCTCTACCCTGCATGCCCTCACATTGCAGACCGCTTGTGGCAAGACTTGGGCTATGCCCGTGCTGTGGGCGACTTGCTGGATGCGCCTTGGCCTTCTGTGGACGAATCGGCCCTGACCCAAGACGAGATCGAATTGATGCTGCAGATCAACGGCAAGTTGCGCGGCAGCATCACCGTGTCTGCCCAAGCCGACAAAGCTGCGATTGAAGCCGCGGCCCTGGCCAGCGAGGCCTTTGTGAAACAAGCGCAGGGTGCAGCGGCGAAAAAAGTCATTGTGGTTCCCGGTCGCCTGGTCAATGTGGTGATCTGACATGAAACTCACTCGGCGCTGTCTTGCGGTCTCAGCCTTGCTCATGCTCTCGGGCTGTGGTTTTGCATTGCGTCAACCGCCCAGCTTCAACTTTCAGCGCATGCACATGGACGGCTCGACCAACTCAGTGTTGTTCCAGTCGGTGCTGCGCAACTTGCAAAGCGTTGATGGCCTGACCGTCACCACCGAATCGCGCCAGCGCGAGCAAGCTCAGGTTGTGTTGTTGCTTGGCGCTGAGGTGCCCGTCAAAGAAGTGACCGGTCGCACTGCAACCGGCGCTGTTCGTGAATTCAATTTGCGCTTGTCGGTGAGTTTGCGTGTGGTCGATCAGCGTGGCATAGAGTTGCTGCCCAACACCACGCTCAACCAGCGGCGTGACATTTCTTTCTCCGAATCGGCGGCCTTGTCTAAGGAAACCGAAGAGGCCATGTTGTATGCCGAGATGCGCGACGATTTGCTTCAGCAAATCCTGCGCCGCTTGGCCAACATCAAATTGCGCTGAGCGCTTTTCATTGCCACGCGCATGGAAGTCCCGTTCGCCCGCCTCACTGAGCACCTCAACAAGGGCTTGCGCAACCTTTATGTGGTTTGCGGCGACGAGCCCTTGCAAGCCATGGAAGCCCAAGATGCGATTCGCCAAGTTGCGCGCACGCAAGGCGTGTCCGAGCGTGAGGTCATCGTGGCCTCGGGCAACGATTTCGATTGGCGCATCCTTGCGCAGCAAACCGCCAGCCTTGGCCTCTTTGCCGACCGCAAGCTCATCGAACTTCAAGTGCCCACTGGCAAGCCCGGCAAAGAGGGCAGCCAAGCTTTGCAGGATTGGGCCGAACAGCTCACCGACGATGCCGTCATCGGTTTGGTGGTCTTGCCCGCTTTGGACTCAACCCAGCGCAAATCCGGTTGGGTCAATGCTTTGATGCAAAACGGCACATGGATTGCCGTGGACCCCATTGCTCGCCAGGCCTTGCCCGCTTGGATTGCCCAGCGCATGGCCCGCCATGGTCAGCGCGTTGCCGAAGGCGAAGTGGGGGCGCAGACCCTGGCTTTTTTCGCCGACCGTGTGGAAGGCAATTTGCTCGCCGCCCACCAAGAACTTGAAAAACTCGCTTTGCTGCATCCCGCTGGTGAACTCAGCTTGGAGGCCGTGGAGCAATCGGTGCTGAATGTGGCCCGCTACGACGTCTTTCAGCTCCGTGAGTCGGTCTGGACAGGGCGTTGCACACGGGTTCAGCGCATGATCGATGGTTTGCAAGGCGAGGGCGTGGCGGCCGTGTTGGTGCATTACACCTTGGCCGACGACGTGCGGGCCCTCAACCGCCTCAAGCAAGCCGTGGACTCAGGCCAGGCCTTGGCCATGGCTTTGCGCGAGCAACGCATTTGGGGGGTTCGCGAACGCTTATTCCAACGCGTTTTGCCTCAGTTGAGCAGCGCCGTCTTGCGGCAATGGTTGCTCATGGCCCATCAGGTCGATGGCGTCATCAAGGGCTTGCGAAACCCCTATTGGCCTCACGAGCCTTGGGCCGCCCTATCGGACTGGGCCCAACGAATGACCCGAGTCTGTCAAAATGACTGGAATGACGGCGCATACCCTTCACGACTCCCTTGAGGCCCTGGGCGCGCAAGCCCGCCAGGCCTCTCATCGCATGGCCCAATCCACGGCGGCCCAGCGCCAGCATGCCTTGCGCGTGTTGGCCCGCATCCTGCGCGAACAAAGCCCGGCCCTGGTCGAGTTGAGCCAGCGCGAAGTGGCCAAAGCTGCAGCTCATGGCCTTCAAGGCCCCATGCTCGATCGCCTCAAACTGGACCCCAAAACCATAGAGACCTGCGCACAAGGGTGTGAACAACTTGCGACCATGCCCGACATCATTGGCCAAATCAGCGGCCTTTCTCAATTGCCCAGCGGCATTCGGGTGGGACAAATGCGCGTGCCCATTGGCGTGTTCGGCATGATTTACGAAAGCCGCCCCAACGTCACCATCGAGGCCGCATCGCTGTCCATCAAATCGGGCAATGCCTGCATCCTCAGGGGCGGCTCAGAAGCCTTTGATGCCAACCAAGCGCTGACCCTCTTGGTTCAACAAGCCCTGGTTGAAGCCGGATTGCCCGCCGAGGCGGTGCAACTGGTGCCCACCACCGATCGCGAAGCCGTGGGCATGCTCATTGCCATGCCGCAATGGGTGGATGTGATCATTCCTCGGGGTGGCAAGGGCTTGATCGAGCGCATCAGCCGCGAAGCCAAGGTGCCGGTCATCAAACACCTGGATGGCAATTGCCACACCTATGTCGACGACCCCTGTGATTTGGACATGGCGCTGGAGGTGGTGGACAACGCCAAAACCCAAAAATACAGCCCCTGCAATGCCACCGAAAGCCTGCTGGTGGCGCAGGGCGTGGCCTCAGCGTTTTTGCCCCGCATCGGCAAAGTCTTTGCCCAAAAAGGCGTTGAGATGCGCTGCTGCCCAGCCTCGAAAGCCTTGCTTGCTGGCTTGCCCCAAGCCAAGGTGCTGGAGGCCACCGAACAAGATTGGTACGAGGAATACCTTGCGCCCATCATCAGCATTAAGGTGGTGGCCGGGCTTAACGAAGCGATCGCACACATCAATCACTACTCCTCACACCACACCGACGCCATCCTCACGCGCGACCATGTGCACGGTCAACGCTTCTTGCGCGAGGTCGATTCGGCCAGCGTGATGATCAATGCCAGTACCCGTTTTGCCGATGGCTTCGAGTATGGGCTGGGCGCAGAAATCGGCATCTCGACCGACAAATTCCATGCTCGCGGCCCGGTCGGTGTCGAGGGTCTGACCTCTCTCAAATACGTGGTCCTGGGTGAAGGCCAAACCCGCCACTGAAAAAGCAATCTCACATGGTTCCACACCTCATCACCGCATTGACCGGCCCCATCAACGAACTCGAGCAGCGCACCATCGATTCCATGCCCGCCATCGAACGCTGGTTCAGGCTGGAATGGATGGAGCACACGCCGCCCTTTTATTGTTCGGTGGACATCCGCAACGCGGGTTTCAAGCTGGCCCCGGTCGACACCAATTTGTTTCCTGGCGGCTGGAACAACCTGACCCCGGAGATGTTGCCTTTGGCGGTGCAAGCGGCCATGGCGGCCATTGAAAAAATTTGTCCCGAGGCGCGCAACCTTCTCGTCATCCCCGAGAACCACACGCGTAACCTTTTCTATCTGAGCAACGTGGCGCAATTGCAGCGCATCTTTCAGATGGCTGGGCTCAATGTGCGCATTGGCTCCATCAATCCCGACATCAAAGAAGACACCCGCATCGATCTGCCCAACGGCGACAGCGTCTTGCTTGAACCCGTCATCCGTACGCCCCGTCGTTTGGGGCTGAAGCATTTTGATCCCTGCACCATCTTGCTCAACAACGACTTGAGCGCTGGGGTTCCCGGCATTCTTGAAGACCTCAACGAGCAATTTCTGTTGCCGCCTTTGCACGCGGGTTGGCATGTGCGTCGCAAGACGCACCACTTCACCACCTACGAGGAAGTGGCCAAGCGTTTTGGCAAGATGCTGGGCATTGACCCGTGGTTGATCAACCCCATGTTCTCGCAATGTGGCGAGGTCAACTTCGCTGAAGGCACAGGGTTTGAGTGTGTGCGTGATGAAGTGGATGCCTTGCTCACCCGCATTCGTCGCAAATACAAAGAGTACGGTATTCACGAAAAGCCATTTGTGGTGGTGAAGGCCGACAACGGCACATACGGCATGGGCATCATGACGGTTCGCGACGCCAAGGAACTCGATCAGGTCAATCGCCGCACCCGCAACAAAATGAGCGTGGTCAAAGATGGCCTCTCGGTGAGCGAAGTCATCATCCAAGAAGGCGTGATCACGCACGAGCGTCTCAATGAGGCCGTTGCCGAACCCGTGGTTTACATGATGGATCGCTATGTGGTGGGTGGTTTTTATCGGGTCCATGCCGAGCGTGGTGTCGACGAAAACCTCAACGCCCCAGGCGCGAGTTTTGTGCCCTTGGCGTTTGAACAAAGTGCCCACACCCCACAACCCGGCGCCAAAGCCGGTTCCAGCACCCCCAATCGTTTTTACATGTATGGAGTGATTGGCCGTTTGGCCATGCTGGCTGCCAGTCTCGAGCTGGAAGCCCGTGATCCACAAGCCGAGCAGTACGACTGACATGAGTTCAAATCAAAACAACGCCCTGGCAGGGCTGACACTGGGCGCCCTGGGCGTGGTTTATGGCGACATTGGCACTTCGGTGTTGTATGCCGTCAAAGAAGTGTTTGGTTCAGGCCATGTGGACTTCACACCCGCCAACGTCTACGGCATCTTGTCCATCTTTTTCTGGACGCTCACCACCATTGTGTCGATCAAGTACGTCACTCTGGTCTTGCGTGCCGACAACAACGGTGAGGGTGGACTGGTCGCCATGTTGGCCTTGGCTTCTTCATCGGTGCGTGATCGCCCCCGACTTCGTTCTGTGCTGCTGGTGGTGGGCATTTTTGGCACTTGTTTGTTCTATGGCGATGGCGTGATCACTCCGGCAATTTCCGTTCTCTCGGCGGTCGAGGGCTTGGAAGTCATCTCGCCCAAGTTCGTCAAATACGTCATCCCGCTCACCTTGGTGATTTTGTTTGGCCTCTTCTGGGTGCAAAAGCGCGGCACTGGTGGCATTGGTCGTTTTTTTGGACCCATCACGGCGGTCTGGTTCATCGCAATTGCAGCGCTGGGTGTGTATCACATCGCATCCAATCCCAGCATTTTGTGGGCCATCAATCCCTATTACGCATTGAACTTCATCATCGAACAACCGGGCACCACCTTCATCATTTTAGGCGCGGTGGTTTTGTGCGTCACGGGTGGCGAAGCCTTGTATGCCGACATGGGTCACTTTGGCCGCCAACCCATTCGCCTGGCTTGGTTTGCCATCGTCATGCCCTCGCTGACGCTGAACTATTTTGGTCAAGGGGCTTTGTTGCTGAACAACCCTGAAGCCGTCAAAAACCCGTTCTTCCTGATGGCACCCGATTGGTTGCTTTACCCCATGGTGGTCTTGGCCACAGCGGCCACTGTGATCGCTTCTCAGGCCCTGATCTCTGGTGCGTTCAGCGTCACCAAGCAAGTCATTCAATTGGGCTTTTTACCCCGCCTGCAGGTTCAGCACACCAGTGTGCGTGACACAGGACAAATTTACATGCCGATCGTGAATTGGGGCTTGTTCGTGGCCATCGTGCTTGCAGTGTTGATGTTCAAGTCATCGAGCAACTTGGCTGCGGCTTACGGCATTGCGGTGTGCACAGACATGCTCATCACCACCGTGCTCACCTTCTTCGTGATCCGCTACAGCTGGAACTACCCCCTGTGGTTGTGCATTGGTGCCACCTCCATCTTTTTTGTCGTTGACTTCTTCTTCTGGGCATCGAACCTGCTCAAGTTGGCCGACGGCGGTTGGTTCCCCTTGGTGATCGCGGGCGCTGTGCTCACCCTGATGCTCACGTGGCGCGATGGCCGCGACTTGCTCACCAAGAAACAACGGCAAGATGCGCTCAGCCTCACTGATTTTTTGGACGCAGTCTTTATTGCACCGCCTGCTCGCGTGTCGGGAACCGCTGTGTTCCTTAATGCCGATTCCGACAGCGTGCCCAACGCCATGTTGCACAACCTCAAGCACAACAAGGTCTTGCACGAAACCAATTTGTTCGTTTCGGTGCGCAACCACGAGGTGCCCTGGATTCCCATGGACAAGCGACTGGTGGTCGAACCCTTGGGCCACGATTGCTGGCGCGTCAGCATCCACTATGGCTTCAAGAACGATCCGGATGTTCCGGCCGCCTTGTCTCTGATTCGGGGTCAAGGCTTTGAGATTGACCCCATGTCAACCAGCTATTTCCTCTCGCGCGACTCCATCGTGCCTCGCGTGGGCGGTGGCATGGCGACTTGGCGCGAAAAGTTGTTTGCCCAGATGCACCTCAATGCAAGTGCGGCTGCGGACTTTTTGAAATTGCCCAGCAACTCAGTGGTTGAGCTCGGCAGCAAGATCGAGATCTGACCCGGAGTCCCATCATGGATGTCTTGTTTGTTGCCTATCCGATTGAATCGTTCAAGGTCTACAAAGACACCACTTACGTGATGATGCGCGAGGCTCAGCGCCGTGGCCATGTGGTGTGGCTCACCACCCCGCAGGAGCTGCATTGGCAAAGTGGTCAACATGTCCAGGCCAAGGTTCAAAAACTGCATTTGCTCGATGTGCCCGCCAACGAAAACACCACCGAGTGGGTGGAGGTCAAGGCCACCACGACTTTGTCGCTCCATGGTTTTGGCGCGGTGCTCATGCGGGCCGACCCGCCTTTTGACAGTGAATACTTTTACGCCACGCATTTGTTGCAGCAAGCCGAGCGCGAAGGCGCCAAAGTCTTCAACTCGCCCAGAGCCCTGCGCGAGCACCCCGAAAAACTGGCGATCATGGAATGTGCCGACCTCATCAGCCCAACGCTGGTGACACGCCAGGCCGAGGACATCCGGGAATTCCATCGCCAGCACGGCGACATCATCCTCAAGCCCCTTGATGGCATGGGCGGCATGGGCATTTTTCGCGTGCGCTCGGACGGACTGAATCTGGGTGGCATCATCGAAACCCTCAACCAAGGTGGCGCGCAATCGGTGATGGTGCAGCGTTTCATTCCTGAAATCGACAGGGGTGACAAGCGTGTTTTGGTCATCGATGGCGAGGTGGTGCCACAGTGTTTGGCCCGAATTCCTCAAGGCGGTGAAGTCAGGGGCAATTTGGCCGCTGGTGGCAAGGGGGTCGCCAGGCCCGTGAGCGACAGCGATGTGCAAATTGCCGAGACCGTGGCCCTGCGCCTCAAAGGTCGAGGTTTGCTGCTCATGGGTTTGGACATCATTGGTGAGTACCTCACCGAAATCAACGTCACCAGCCCCACCTGTTTTCGCGAAATCATGGACCAGACCGGCTGCGATGTGGGTGCGCTGTTTTGGGATGGTCTTGAGCGAAGTCTGCACACTTGAGTGGAAATCAACTTGGACCTCAGCAGTACCCTCCAAGATGAACACGATGCGAACTCGGACTGGTTCGCACCCACGACGGATGCTGTCCTCTCGCGCTTGGAAGCGGTGGAACCCTACCGCTATGCCCAATCGCGCAATCACATTGAAGGCGCGGTCACTCGCTTATCGCCGTATCTGACGCACGGCTTGGTGAGTGTGCCTCAGGTGGCGGGGTTTTTGCACCGCAAACACCGACTGGCCATTCAGCACAAATTGATTTACGAGCTGGGCTGGCGTGAGTACTTCATGCACATGCACGCTCACCAAGGCGAAGGCATCCTGGAAGACTTGCACCCCGGCCCTTTGCCTGCCATGACCTTGCTGGATCATGTGCCCGATGACATCGTCACCGCCACCTCGGGCATTCCCGTCGTCGACAAGTCCATTCATGCGCTCTACGACACGGGCTATTTGCACAACCATGCCCGGCTTTGGCTGGCCAGCTATTTGATTCACTTGCGCAAAGTGCATTGGCGAGTCGGTGCCGACTGGATGCATGCTTTGTTGCTTGATGGCGACCTCGCCAGCAATCACCTCAGCTGGCAATGGGTGGCGGGAACGGGCAGCAGCAAGGCGTATTTGTTCAACGCAGAAAACGTCGCTCGTCACGCGCCTGCATCGTGGCACAGCTTCAACACCGTCATCGACAAAGACATGGAGACCATCGAGTGGATGGCTCAGAGCAAGGCCACCTTCGCCCAGCGCGATGACTCGCGCGAGCCCATGGCCCAGCCGACCGTGAGCCATCGGCCACCACCCGATGTGGCCCTAGATGCGGCTTTCTTGCCCGAGCGGTCTTTGGCGGGCCGCGAGGTCTGGTTCATACACCCATGGAGCTTGGGGCATGCGCCCTCTGAGCTGCCGGGTCATGCCCTTAGTGTGGCGGGATTCGATGCCCAGGTGATGCAACGCTGGCCGTGGCGACATGCGCGTTGGCGTTTTGTGTCTGAGCGCATGCGTGCCTTGACCGACGATGTGCGCATGGCCATGCCCGATGAATGGACCAAGGCCTTGGCGCAGGCCCACGCAGTGCATGTTGTGGCACATCCCATGTTCACGCCATGGCCTGGCGTGAATTGGGTGGTGCATGAACCGCAAAAGTTGTGGCCCAACTTGGAGGAGTGCATGCCCTCCTTCAGCAAGTGGTGGAACGCGGTCAATCGTTCGGGCAGAAACTTGGGCCTGATGTTGGCCCAGATTGCACCGCCCCCGATTCAAACGGCCCATTCACCCCAAGCGCTCCAAGCGCCCATCAAGCCGCTTTGACGCGAAGACGCCAGGCGTGCAAGAGGGGTTCGGTGTAGCCGCTGGGTTGTGCTTTGCCTTTGAAGACCAGATCGCAAGCAGCTTGGTAAGCGGCACTCTTTGAGAAGTGACCCGCCATGGGCGCATAAGCGGCGTCGCCCGCATTCTGACCGTCCACCACCTTGGCCATGCGCTCAAACGTGGCACGAACTTGCTGCTCGCTGACCACGCCGTGATGCAACCAATTGGCCATGTGCTGGCTGGAGATGCGCAAAGTCGCGCGGTCTTCCATCAGGCCCACGCCATTGATGTCGGGGACTTTGGAGCAACCCACACCTTGATCCACCCAACGCACCACATAGCCCAGAATGCCT
>JBEAMY010000019.1:0-7420 GCA_041165725.1 Pseudomonadota bacterium | reverse complement strand
CGCCTCAAGGCACCAAAAACAACCACCCGCAAGGGTCATGAAAGATTGAGTCATCTGGTCATCTTAGTTCAGGGCTTGTCCTGAACACCCTCAATCTGTCCGGTTCGCGCAATCCAAAAGGTTAATTCACGCTTCAAATTGAGAAGCACTGCCCTGGGACTATGATGCTGACCAATTGGTCAATAACTTGATCACAACCCCGATCAAGCTCCACATGCCCACCACCGCTCCTGTCACGGAACTCGCCAACTCAAGCCCACCTGCCCCTTTAGAGGCACAGGTCCCGCCGACTGCACGCCTCAGGCGCAAGGAAGCGCGTCCCTCAGAGTTGCTTGAAGCGGCCTTGAAGCTCTTCATCAGCAAGGGCTATGCGGCGACACGGGTTCAAGAAGTCGCTGCGGCGGCAGGGGTTTCCAAGGGCACGCTGTTTCGCTACTACCCCAGCAAACAAGCTTTGTTCGAGGCCGTGGTGCGCCAATACATGGTCAGCCTGATCGAACTGGGGCATGCTCAGCTTGATGCCCGCACGGAGGACTCCAGCGTCTTGCTCAAAGAGGCCTTGCTCAAGTGGTGGGACCTCATTTGCCACGAACAAATGGGCGGGCTGCCCAGGCTGGTGATCAGCGAGTCTGAAAATTTCCCCTACCTGGCCAAGTTTTATGTCCGCGAAGTGGTTCAACCCGGCTTTCAGTTGATCGCAAAGATCTTGAACCGTGGCATTGAAAAAGGCGAATTCCGCCCCATGAATAGGGTGATGACGGCACAGAGCCTTTGGGCCGGCATGTCTTACCTGATGCTGTGGGAGCAGGTCTTTTCTCCGCACTCTCCTCAATTCCAGATGGATGCGCAGGCATTCATCGAACACCATGTCCAAACCCTGTGCCATGGGCTCATGGCCAATCCCTCCAGAGGTCTCAATTGAACATCCGCATGCGTCGCTGGCTCATTGCCCTGCTGATCCTCATCCTGGCTGCCGTTGCCACCCGTTGGGTGATGCAACGTCGGGCTGCAGCCACCAACTCGGGGCAGCCTGCGCCCACCTCTGCTCAATTGGTGAGCGACACGGTTGAACTCTCGCCTGCCGACCTGATCGGCGTGCAAGAACAAACCTTGGTTCAGCAGGTTCAGGTGTCGGGCAATGCTCAGTCGGCACGCTCGGCTTGGGTGAAAGCCAGGATCGCTGGCGATGTGCGCGAATTGAGGGTCAAGGAAGGCGACACCGTTCAGCAAGGTCAGACCATTGGCCGCATTGACGACACCGATGCCAAGGACCGCTTGCAACAAGCCAAGCGACAGGTCGAAATGGCTCAGGCTCAACTCAAGACCGCCCAACTGACCTTTGACAACAACCAGGCTCTGGTCAACAAGAACTTCATCTCTCAAACCGCCCTCATCAACTCGCAAGCGGCCCTGAGCAGCGCAGAGGCCAATCTCCAGTCGGCCATTGCAGGAGAGCGCATCGCCAACAAGGCCGTGAGCGATGCTTTGCTGGTTGCGCCCTTCAGCGGTCAGGTGGCCAGCGTGTCAACCCAAATGGGTGAGCGCGCCAACGTCGATGCCCGCATCGTTGAAATTGTGGACCTGAGTCAAATGGAAGTGATGGTCACCCTCAACCCCAATGAGGCTTCAGCCATCAAGGTGGGACAAACCGCCAGCCTGCGTGTGGAAGGCGTCTCGCAGGACGTCACCGCCAGGTTGCAACGCATCAACCCCAGTGTTGACCCAGCCACGAGAAGCGTGAGGGCCTACTTGCAATTGCCCAGCACCCCTGGTTTGCGTCAAGGTTTGTTCGCACAAGGTCAGATCAGCATCAGCCAGGCCAAAGGCTTGGCCGTCCCCCTCAGCGCCGTACGCAACGACAGACCCAGCCCCTATGTGTTCAAAGTGCAAGAGGGTCGCATTGCCATGCAAGCGCTTGAATTGGGCGTCAAAGGCCCGTTGAGTAGCGAGCAAGAGGGTGAAACCTGGGTGATGGTCAAAGGCCTCAATCCGGGCGATGCGATTCTGGCTTCGACCGTGGGCACGGTTCGCGAAGGACTCAAGGTCACCAGCAAAGCCAAGGCACCTGCCCAAGTTGCACCGACGGCTCAAACAGCCCCGCCCGCTGCTGGTCAGGGGAAATGATCCATGTGGTTCACCCGCGTCAGTCTTAAAAATCCGGTCTTCGCCACCATGGTCATGCTGGCCTTTGTGGTGCTGGGCCTGTTTGCCTACCAGCGACTCAAAGTCGATCAGTTCCCCAACATCGACGTCCCAGTGGTCGTGATCGTGACCGACTACCCTGGCGCTTCGCCTGAAATCGTCGAGTCCGAAGTCAGCAAAAAAATCGAAGAGGCGGTCAACTCGGTGGCCGGCATCAGCAGCCTGTCTTCGACCAACGTCTTGGGCCGCTCAACCGTGGCCATCGAATTCCAACTCGAGATCAATGGCCGCAAAGCCGCTGACGATGTGCGCGAAAAAGTCGCTTCGGTGCGCCCCAGCTTGCGCGCCGAAGTCAAAGAGCCTCGCGTGATCCGCTTTGATCCTTCCAGCAGAGCCATTTGGTCCTTGGCGGTGTTGCCCAAAGCCGACTCAGCCACGAAATGGTCGGATGTCGACCTCACCACCTGGGCCGATCAAGTGCTCAGAAAACGCCTTGAAAACATCCCTGGTGTGGGTCAGGTGAGCGTGGTGGGAGGCACCAACCGCGAAATCAACCTCTACCTCGACCCCAACGCATTGAATGCCTACGGCATCAGCCCAGACCAAGTGGTCAGGGCCGTCAAGGCCGATGGCATGGACGCGCCGCTGGGCATCTTGCGCGATGCACGGCAAGAGCGTGTGGTGCAGATGCAATCGGCCATCAAACGGCCAGAAGACTTTGGCCAAATCATCGTGGGCAATGCCAACCGCTCATCGGTTCGCCTCTCGCAGTTGGCCCAGGTCCACGATGGGGCCTCTGAAATCGACAGCCTCGCGCTGTACAACGGACAGCGCACGCTGACCCTGAATGTGCAAAAGGCGCAGGACGAAAACACCCTGGACGTGATCGACAAACTCAACAAGGCGGTGGATCTGGCCAAGGCCGATTTGCCAGCAGGCATTGAACTTGTTCCGCTCTTTGACATCTCCCGGCCCATTCGCGTCTCGGTCAAGAACGTCAAGTCCACCCTCTATGAGGGTGCGATCCTCACCGTGCTGATCGTGTTCTTGTTCCTCAATTCATGGCGCTCAACGGTGATCACTGGCCTGACTTTGCCGATCTCGCTCATCGGCACTTTCATGTTCATGCAGTGGTTGGGTTTCACCATCAACATGGTCACCCTGATGGCCTTGTCGCTGTGCGTGGGTTTGCTGATCGACGATGCCATCGTGGTGCGGGAAAACATTGTTCGCCATGTCCAAATGGGCAAAAGCGCATTCAATGCCGCCATGGACGGCACTCAGGAAATCGGCCTTGCGGTGTTGGCCACCACCTTGTCCATCGTGGCGGTGTTTTTGCCCATTGGTTTCATGCAGGGGATCATTGGCAAGTTTTTTCACGAGTTCGGCATCACCATCGTGGCCGCAGTGCTGATTTCCATGTTCGTGAGCTTCACGCTGGACCCCATGCTCTCCAGCGTCTGGCACGACCCCAGCATCCATTCGCATGGCAAAGCCTTCAAGCCACAAAGCGTGTACGACCGCACGATTGGTCGAGTGACCCATGCCTTCGAGCAATTCACCGATTGGTTGGGCGACATTTACCAACACCTGCTGGGCTGGTCGCTCCATCATCGACTCACCACCGTGTTGATTGCAGTGGGCGTGTTTGTGTTGAGCATCGTCATGGTCCCGCTTCTGGGAACCGAATTCGTGCCCAAGGCCGACTTCTCCGAAACCTATGTCAAGTTCAGCACCCCCGTGGGCTCATCGCTGGAACAAACCGAGGCCAAGGCCAAGCAGGTGGAATCGGTGCTGCGCGAGATTCCTGAGCTCAGAGACAGCCTCACCACCATCAATACGGCGGGGAGCCTGGGTAAGAACAAGGCCTCGATTTATGTGCGGCTGATCGACCGCAAAAACAGAACCCGAAACGTTGACCAGGTCTCGGCCGACATTCGCATGCGTTTGCAAAGGATCGCGGGGATCACCGTCACCCACGTGGGCTTGCTCGATCCCGTGGGCGGGCAAAAGCAGCTGGAGATGTTCCTCACCGGGCCCGACCAAAACGAACTCAATCGGCTCGCGCACACCATGATGACCCAGTTGGCGCAGATCCCTGGCTTGGTGGATCTGGACTCCAGCGTTCAGGACGACAGCCCCAGGCTTCAAGTCCAGCTCAAGCGCACTGCTGCGGCCGATCTGGGCTTGAGCAGTGGCAATGTGTCGGGGTGGTTGCGCACCCTCATCGCTGGTGAGGACGTGGGCACTTGGCGTGATTCACGCGACCAAACTTATGACGTCAAAGTCAGGCTGGCTCCAGAGGCCAGACAACAAGTGGCGTCGCTTGCTCAGCTGCCCTTGCCGTTGGCCAAATCGGCGAACAACCCCAATCCTTCGGTGGTCAGGTTGGGTGAAGTGGCCGAGCTCACGAACAGCACCGGCGCCGAGCAAATCAATCGACGCGACCTCACTCGGCAAGTGGCCATCAATGGCAACGCCTACTTGCGATCCACCGGAGAGATTTCGGCCGACATCCGCAAAGTTGTTCAGGGGCTCAACCTGCCCCCCGGCTACGGTTTCCAGTTCTCGGGCTCAACCAAAAACATGGAAGAGTCCTTCCGCTATGCCCTTCAAGCCCTGGCCTTGGCGGTGATCTTCATCTACATGATCCTGGCCAGCCAATTCAAAAGCTTTTTGCAGCCTCTGGCCCTCATGACCTCGCTGCCGCTGACCCTCATCGGCGTGGTGCTTGCACTCATGATGTTTGGCTCAGCCTTGTCGCTGTTTTCGGTGATTGGCGTGGTCATGCTCATGGGTCTGGTGACCAAGAACGCCATTTTGTTGGTGGACTTCGCGATCCGTTCGCGCGAATCCGTCCAGCACGAAGATGGCTCCATGGGCCCCGGCCTGCCCCGCCACGAGGCGTTGCTGTTGGCGGCCAAGGTCAGGCTGCGACCCATCCTGATGACCACGCTGGCCATGGTTTTTGGCATGGTGCCTTTGGCACTGGCCCTGTCTGAGGGTTCAGAGCAACGCTCGCCCATGGGGCAAGCCGTGATTGGCGGCGTGATCACCTCCTCGCTGCTCACCCTGGTGGTGGTGCCAGTGGTGTATTGCTACTTGGACGATTTGTCGGTTTGGCTGGGCCGCGTCTTGGGCATGAAGACCGCCACGGCAAGCCCCCAGGTTGAGGCCAGTACCTCTGGCCAGGCCGATAGAATCCACAAGTAATTTCTGGCTTTTTGAGAGCGATTCATGAATCACAACAAAGCACGTTTCAACATGGTCGAGCAACAGGTTAGACCATGGCAAGTTCTAGATCCTGCGGTGCTCCAGTCCTTGTCGCGGTTGCCCAGGGAGCAATTTGTGCCAGCCGAGCTCGAATCCCTGGCTTACACCGACACCGACATCCCCATTGGTCATGGCGAAAGCCTATTGGCCGCGCGCATCGATGCCCGCCTAGCCCAAGACCTGCAGCTCAAGGCCACCGATCGGGTGCTCGACATCGGAACCGGTTCTGGTTTCTTGGCCGCCCTGTTGGCCGATCTCGCCCATTCCGTGGTTTCTGTTGAAGTGAATGCCAGCTTGGCAGAAGCGGCCCGCCAGCGATTGACCCGCTTGGGCAAGCCTCAGGTCGAAGTGCTGGTTCGCGATGCCAGCGCTGATCTGAGCGACCTGAGCCTGTTCGACGCCATCGTGCTGGGTGGATCGGTGGCCGAAGTGCCCGAATCCCTGCTGGCCTTGCTCAAACCCGGTGGCCGCTTGCTGGCTGTGGTGGGCGATGAGCCCATCATGCGCGTTGAGCGCCATACCTGCGTGGCCGCAGGTCAGTACGACTGCCAAATCCTTTGGGACATCGTTACCCCCCGCCTGCACGGATTTGCAGAGCACCCCAGCTTCAGCTTCTGACCATGATTGACCAGATTTCCCCGCAAGAGGTCAAAGATTGGATCGGCAAGGCCTCGGGACAAACCAAAGCCTATGTGCTCGATGTGCGCGAGACCTGGGAGGTGCAAACCGCCCATCTCCAAGATCCTGACCTCACTGTGATCCACATCCCCATGGGTGAGTTGTCCATGCGACTTGCCCAACTCGACCCCAAAGATGCGATTGCCTGCCTGTGCCACCACGGTGGGCGTTCCATGCATGTGGCGCAATTTTTAGCCCACAACGGCTTCACCCAATTGGCCAACATCTCTGGCGGGATACACGCCTGGTCGGCCCAGGTCGACGCCCGCGTCCCCACCTATTGATATCGATCGTCCCAATTGCCTTCATCTCCAGACCCTAAGCCTGAATTGAGAAAGACACCCATGAACGCACGTCTCTTGCCCCTGGTGGCAGCTGTTGGATTGTTCACCGCCACAGGCAGCCAGGCTGAAGACCTCATGCACTGGTACAAAGCGGCTCTGGCCTACGATGCAAGTTTCCGCGCTGCACAGTCTCAGCTTCAGGCCAACGAAGCCAAAGCCGATCAGGCGGTTGCTGGGGTCAGACCTTCGGCCAGCCTCACTTTAGGGACCAGCAGAACCCAGTCTGGCCTGATTGCCGATGCGCCCAATTCGCTGGGAACTGGTGTTGCACCCTACGACAGAGATTACGGCTCAAGCACAGCCACTGTGTCTGCCTCACAACCCCTTTATCGCCCTGCCAATCTGCGCACGCTGGAGGCCGCTGAGCTGCAAAGGCAACAAGCTCGCTTGTTGGTCAAATCGGCTGAGCAAGATTTGATGATCCGGGTTACGCAAGCCTATTTCGATGTGCTGGCCAGCCAAGACACGCTGACCTTTGTCCGCGCGCAAAAGCAATCGGTGGCTGAGCAACTGGCCTCTGCCCAGCGAAACTTTGAAGTGGGCACGGCCACCATCACCGACACCCGTGAAGCCCAGGCCCGTTACGACCTGGTGCTCGCACAAGAGTTGGCCTCGGCCAACGACCTGCAAGTCAAACAGCTGGCTTTCGAACAATTGGTGGGTCAATCGACCGCCAAGCTCAATGCCTTGTCGCAGTTGCAAAGCCTGAGCCCTCTTGAGCCCTCTTCTGACGCCGAGTGGGTCAAGCTCACCATGGCTCAACAAGCCTCGGTGATCAAAGCCCGTCTGGATGTGCAGGTGGCAGAAAAAGAAGTGGCCAAAGCCAAGGCAGCCCAATTGCCTACCTTGGACCTTCAGGCCTCTTCCAACTTCACCCACTTGCTCAATGGGTCTTCGACCTCTTCCACGATTCAGGGCAAATCGATTTCCTCGACCCTGGGCGTGGCCTTCAGCTATCCACTCTATGCCGGTGGCTCACTGAC
>JBEAMY010000018.1:0-5024 GCA_041165725.1 Pseudomonadota bacterium | reverse complement strand
AGCGGCTGGGCTCCACTGGACTGGGCCACGGCGTGGCCATCCCGCACGGGCGCATCAAGGGGCTCAAGTCCCCCATGGCGGCAGTCTTCAGTCTGTTCAACCCCATTGGCTTTGATGCCCCCGATGAACAGCCCGTGAGCCTCATGATCTTTTTGCTGGTGCCCGAGGCCTCCACCCAAAAGCATCTGGAAATCCTCTCTGAAATCGCCGAGATGCTCAGCGACTCCAGCCTTCGCGAGCGACTCAAGTCCTGCGCTGAGGCCGTCGCCCTTCATCGCACCATCGCCACCTGGACCTCGGTCCAGCCAGCCTGATTGCTCGGAGCGGCCGGGTGAAGCATTCATCGGTCAGCGCGGACGTCCTCTTCGAGCATTTCCGCGAGCGCCTGCGCTGGGCGTGGGTGGCGGGTTTGGGTGCATCCGAGCGGCGCTTTGACGAAGTGGCCGTCAAGGCCGCCCGCTCCGGCGCAGACCTGGTGGGCTACCTCAATTACATCCACCCCTATCGCCTGCAATTGCTGGGCGAGCGCGAGGTGCGCTACCTCACCGATGTCTCGCCCGAGGATGGCGAGCGCCGCATTCACCGCATCTTGCAACTCGAGCCCCCCATGCTGGTGGTGGCCGATGGCCAAACAGCACCGCCCTCGCTGGTCACTTTGTGCGACCGCGCCAACATCCCCTTGTTCACCACCGGTGAATCGGCGGCCTTTGTCATCGATTTGCTGCGCGCCTATTTGTCCAAGCACTTTGCCGACCGCACAACCATGCACGGTGTGTTCATGGACATCTTGGGCATGGGCGTCATGATCACGGGCGAGTCGGGTCTGGGCAAGAGCGAGCTGGGCCTTGAATTGATTTCACGCGGTCATGGTTTGGTGGCTGACGATGCGGTTGACCTTTACCGCATCAACCAAACCACCATCGAAGGCCGTTGCCCTGAATTGCTGCAAAACCTATTGGAAGTGCGCGGCATTGGTTTGCTCGACATCCGGGCCATCTTTGGTGAGACCGCCGTGCGCCGCAAGATGCGCCTGAAGCTCATTGTTCACTTGGTCAGGCGTGAAACCATGGAGCGCGATTACGACCGCCTTCCCACTGAACCGCTCACCCAAGAGGTGTTGGGTTTGGCCGTTCGCAAGGCGGTCATTCAGGTGGTGGCGGGGCGCAACATTGCTGTGCTGGTTGAGGCCGCAGTGCGCAACACCATTTTGCAAATGCGCGGCATCGACACCTACACCGAGTTCGTTCGCCGCCAGCGCGACCTCATGGACAGAACGGGCTGAAACAAAGGCTTAAGACCTTGGGCTGAGTCCTGCTTTGCCTCAAGGCGAAAGACAGCCAACTCATTCGGGTGAGAACCGTTCAAGCGCCGCGATGGGGGCAATCGGTTTTGGTGCAGTCGGCGTAAAGGCTCAAGGCGTGATCGCGCAACTCAAAGCCACGGGCTTTGGCGATTGTGCGTTGCCGCTTTTCGATTTCAGGATCGACAAACTCTTCGACATGCCCACAGTCCAAGCAAACCAGGTGGTCGTGGTGATCACCTTCGTTGAGCTCATAAACGGATTTGCCCGACTCAAAGTGGCTGCGGCTGAGCAAACCGGCCTGCTCGAATTGCGAGAGCACGCGATACACCGTCGCCAAGCCCACATCGGCATCGGCCAAAACCAGTTGCTTGTGGACTTCTTCTGCGCTCAGATGAACCCGCTCAGCCTGCTGAAAGAGATTGAGGATTTTGACCCTGGGTCCGGTGATGCGAAGTCCAGTGTCTTTGAGGTCTGTGGGGGCGGGCATGGAATAGGCTTTTTTGAAGCGGGATCAGATGGGTGACCATTACAATGAAACGGCATCATATCCAGTTTGCCTTCATTCTCTATAGACCCCAAACCATGCGCACATATTCCTCTTTTGCAGGCCTTTTTGTTGTGGCCTTGAGCTGGGTAGGCCTGAGCGCCTGCAGCACCGTTGAGAGACCCATGGAAAAGGCCGCCGAAGCCATGACCCGTTATCGTGCCGAGGTGCTCCAGGGCAATGTGATCACCAAAGAACAAGTTGATGCCCTCAAACCTGGCATGCTTCAGGTTCAGGTGCGTGACATCTTGGGCACGCCCTTGGTTCAAAGCGTGTTCCACCAAGACCGTTGGGATTACGCCTACACCATAAGGCGCGACGGCAAAACGGCCGAGCAGCGCCACCTGTCTGTGTTTTTCAAAGAAGGCAGGCTGGACCGCACTGAAGGTGACCAGATGCCTTCCGAAACCGAATTCACCAATGCCGTTGCTCAGTCATTGAAGAAAGAAGAGAACAAGAAAGCCCCTCAAGCGGTTTTGGTGGCCACGCCAGAACAACTGAAAAAAGCCGAATCCAAGGCAGCCTCCACGCCCGTCACCGGCTTGGTCAAGGCGGCGCCACGGACCTACCCCACTCTTGACGCGCCCGCCAACTGGAAAGAACCCGCTACACCATGAGTCAATCCTCACTTCACCCCGTTGCCATTGCTGGCGCCAGTGGCCGCATGGGCCGCATGCTCATCGAGGCCGTCAACCGAGCCGACGACCTGCGATTGGCCGGTGCGCTGGATGTATCGGCAAGTCCTTCCGTGGGAAACGATGCCACCGGTTTTCTGGGGCGAGCCAGTGGCGTGATCATCCATTCAGACCTGGCCATGGGTTTGGCCAAGTCTCGCGTGCTGATCGACTTCACCCGGCCTGAGGGCACCATGGCCCACCTCAAGACCTGCCTTGATTTGGGCGTCAACATGGTGATTGGCACCACGGGCTTCACTTCAGAGCAAAAAGAAGAAATCGCCAAGGCCTCTTCAAAAATCGCCATCGTCATGGCGCCCAACATGAGCGTGGGCGTGAACGTCACGCTCAAGTTGCTTGAAACCGCAGCCAAGGCCTTGGCCACCGGCTACGACATCGAGATCATTGAAGCGCACCATCGCCACAAGGTTGACGCCCCCTCGGGTACAGCACTCAAGATGGGCGAAGTGATCGCACTGGCCCTGGGCCGCGACCTCAAGGATTGCGCGGTCTATGCCCGCGAAGGCCACACGGGCGAACGCGACCCCTCCACCATCGGCTTTGCCACCATCCGCGGCGGCGACATCGTGGGCGACCACACCGCGCTCTTTGCGGGAACGGGCGAGCGCATCGAAATCACCCATCGCTCGGCATCGCGAGAAACCTATGCGCAAGGCAGCTTGCGCGCTGTTCGCTTCTTGGCCGATAAAAAAACTGGCCTCTACGACATGTTTGACGTGTTGGGACTGCGCTGACTTCACACCATGGACGATAAATACAACCCCTCACAGGTCGAGGCGAGCGTGCGCGCCGCCTGGCAATCACGCGACGCTTACCGCGTCCATGAAGACGCCAAAAAGCCCAAGTTCTATGCCTGCTCCATGTTGCCCTATCCCAGTGGCAAGCTGCACATGGGGCATGTGCGCAACTACACCATCAACGACATGCTCACGCGCCAGCTGCGCATGCGAGGCTTCAACGTTCTCATGCCCATGGGCTGGGATGCATTTGGTTTGCCGGCAGAGAACGCGGCGATGAAAAACAAGGTCCCGCCCGCCCGCTGGACCTACGACAACATCGCCTACATGAAGCAGCAGATGCAGGCCATGGGCCTGGCCATCGATTGGTCGCGCGAAGTCGCCACCTGCGATGCCAGTTACTACAAGTGGAACCAGTGGCTGTTTTTGAAGATGCTGGAAAAAGGCGTGGCCTACCGCAAGACCCAGGTGGTGAATTGGGACCCGGTGGACCAAACCGTGCTGGCCAACGAACAGGTGATCGACGGCAAAGGCTGGCGCACCGGTGCGGTGGTGGAAAAGCGCGAGATCCCCGGCTATTACTTGAAGATCACCGACTACGCGCAAGAACTGCTCGACCATGTGCAGGTGGGCAACCCCAAAGCCACCTTGAACGGCTGGCCCGACAAAGTACGCTTGATGCAGGAGAACTGGATCGGCAAGAGCGAGGGCGTGCGCTTTGCCTTCACCCACGACATCCGAGGTGTCGATGGGCAGTTGATCCAAGACGGTCGCATGTACGTCTTCACCACCCGCGCCGACACCATCATGGGCGTGACGTTTTGCGCGGTGGCGCCTGAACACCCCCTGGCGTTGCATGCGGCTGCGGCCAACCCGAAGTTGGCAGCGTTCCTGGAGGAGTGCAAAGAAGGCGGCACCACCGAGGCCGAGTTGGCGGTGAAAGACAAGGTGGGCATGCCCACGGGCTTGTTTGTCACCCATCCGATCACTGGCGCACAAGTGGCGGTGTGGGTCGGCAACTATGTGCTGATGAGCTATGGCGATGGCGCGGTCATGGGTGTGCCGGCGCACGACGAGCGTGATTTCGCGTTTGCTCTGAAATACGAATTGCCTATCAAGCAGGTGGTCGCGCTGAAAGACCAAAGCTTCAGCGACGCAGCTTGGCAAGAGTGGTACGCCACCAAAGACGGTGTGTGCGTCAACTCGGGTGCGCTCGATGGCCTGCGCTTCAAAGACGCGGTGAGCAAAGTGGCCGACATGCTGCGCGCCAAAGGCTTGGGCGAGAAAAAAATCACCTGGCGTTTGCGTGACTGGGGTGTGAGCCGCCAGCGCTACTGGGGCACGCCGATTCCCATCATCCATTGCGATGAGCACGGCGCGGTGCCCGTGCCCGAAAAAGACCTGCCGGTGGTGCTGCCGCAAGACTGCATTCCCGACGGCTCGGGCAACCCCTTGCACAAGCACGAAGGCTTTCACGCGGGCGTGGTCTGCCCCACCTGTGGCAAACCCGCGCGGCGCGAAACCGACACCATGGACACCTTTGTCGATTCGAGCTGGTACTTCATGCGCTACTGCGACCCGACCCGCAGCGACGCGATGGTGGCCGAGGGCACGCAGTACTGGATGCGCGAAGGCGACAAGGCCAGCGGCGGTAGCGGCATGGACCAATACATCGGGGGCATTGAACACGCCATCTTGCACCTGCTGTATGCGCGGTTTTGGACCAAGGTCATGCGCGACCTGGG
>JBEAMY010000017.1:0-5695 GCA_041165725.1 Pseudomonadota bacterium | reverse complement strand
GATCGTGGATGAATCGGCGCACCGTGTCGGTGAGCATCTTTTGTTCGTCGGAGAGGGCAAAGTTCATGGTCAAAAAATGGGGTCAGGTTCGAATTAAACAGAATCACACACAGGGCCGACTGGCCTCAAGGCAAAGTTTGGCCCAAGCCAATGGGTCGTATTGCGTTTCTCTGCGCCGTGAGATGACTTCAACGCTGACAGGTAAGTCGGAGGGCAAGGCCTTGAAGATGCCTGCCACATCGATGTTGCCTTCGCCCGGCAGCAAACGTTCTTCGCGAGCGGTGAAGATCAGAGCCTCGGTGTCAAAGTGCGTTCCGGCCTCGGCATCGCAAATCTGTGCGTAGTGCAAGACGTGGCGTGGAATGTCTTGCAAGTCTTGCAGTGAGGTGTGCGATCGCCCCACGTGCAGGGCATCGACCAAGATGCCAGCGTTGGCGGGCATGCCTGCGCGTTGCAAGACGTCCATCGCATCGCGTGCACAAGCCACTGGGGTCCAGGGCATGAATTCCAGATCGGCTGTGAGACCGTGGTGCGCCAAGTGCTCACACAACCGTGCATAGCGGTCGGCGAGTCGGCTGCGGTCAGGATCGTCGCCAGCCACCAGCACGGCCTTTGCCCCCAAGGACTGACCCGCAGCGAGCATGGCGTCCCAGGTGTGCAGGTCAAAGCGTTCGCCGATGCGAATGATCTCGAGGTCGAACACGCCCACACCGGTGTCGCGCTGAATGGCCAGGACTTCGCGCATCAGGTCGGGCTGACCCAACAATGCCTGATGAGGCCCGCCGGGCGCATTGGGATAAAGACGCAGGCCTACCGCGTCGTAGCCCGCCTCGTGTGCGACGCGAAAAGCTTGCGCCACTGTGCAGCGGTGGGCGCTGAGATAAGCCAGGGAAAAAAGGCGTTTCATGGGATTCACTTCAATGGTGAGCTGGCCAAAGGCAGGGCGATGGTGGAGAACATGTCGGTGCTCAGGTGTGCGGGCCCACCTTTGGGCGGCCAAATGCCATCGGACACCGCTTGAGCGCGGATGGCGGTGCGGTCGTTGAGCGAGGCATAGGCCCAAATGTTGGTGAAGCGCAAAGGCCCATCCAGTGCCACCATGGCCACCACGCAGGGTGAGCGTTTGGCGCGTTCGGGGACCGCTTGCTCCCACAGATCGATGGTGGCTTGCAAGCCACCGGGCTTGATCCCATAGGTGCGGATTTCATAGACCGGACCGTGAATGCCAGTCTCGGCAGAGGGGCGAACCGGAGGCATCCACGCAAAGCCTTCGTAACCCGTTTGGCTCAAGGCGCTGAACCATTCGGCGCAGCCAAAGGGGTTGGCGCTTTGGCGGGTGCGCGATTGCTCGGCGCGCAATTGGGACAGGCCATCAAAGCCACGCAACACCCACATCTGGTTGAGTGCACCGATGTCGCTGAACCACACGCCCAGCAATTCGCCTTGATGTTCGGGGGTTTGACAAAACTGGGCGACCGCTTCGGCGGCTTTGGCCGCAGTGCCAAAGCCCAGGGTCAGGGTGGCGAGTTCGTAATGCATGCGTTTCTCCAATGGGCATGAGGATGAAGATGAGCGGGCAAGCGGCAAATCTTGCCCAGCCAAGTGATGGGCAGCGATGTGACCAAACGTCATCGCAGGACCCAAGGTGATGCCGCCAGCCGGGTAGTGACCGCCCATGAGGCTGGACTGGTCATTGCCACTGGCATAAAGGCCCTCGATGGCGTGGCCTGAAGCGTTGAGCACTTGCGCCTGATCATTGACCTTCAAACCTGCGAAAGTGCCCAAGCTGCCCATGACCACTTTGACGGCATAGAAAGGGCCTTGCTCCAGCGTCCCCATGCACGGGTTAGGCCAGCCGTGTTGTGCGGCCCAAACCGCATCGCCTTGGATGCGGTTATAGGGTGTGAGCCCTTTGCCGAAATCGGGGTCGTGACCTTGAAGCGCTGCAGCGTTGTAGCGCGCGATGGTCTCGCGCAAGGCTTGGGCATGGATGCCGCAGGCGAGCGCAAGTTCTTCCCAAGTGCGCCCGCGCCGCAAATAGCCGTTGGCCAGCCAAGGCTTGAGCGGAAAAGGAAAAGGTTTGACCGCACCCAAGCCATAGCGTCGAATGAAACGGTGATCCACCAGCAACCAAGCCTCATGAGGCCCCTTGGGCGTGGCACGCAACAGGTCTTGCATCACATCGTGATAGGCATTGGCTTCGTTGGTGAAGCGTTGACCTTGCGCGGTGACTGCGATCAGTCCGGGCTTGGCGCGGTCGATCAGGTGAGGAAAGTGATGCACCCCGCCGTTGGCTCTGGGCACCAAGGACACTGGCGCGAGGGCCGCCGCCTGATGCAAGCTGGCGTCGACTTGGCCCCCCACCGATTCGCCAAGCCGCAAGCCGTCGCCAGTGTTGTGGGTGAAGCCTGCTGACCAGTGCGATTGCCCTGTCGGGTCGTGGGGCAGCAGTTCGCGCTTGCGGGCTTGATCGCGCGGGAAGCCGCCACAAGCAAGCACCACGCCGCGCCGCGCCCAAACGGTTCGTTCACCCTCAGGACTTTGCAAACGCGCTCCCACCACCCTTTGGTTTTGCCAGAGCAATTCGGTGCCACGGTGTTCGGTCCACAGCGCAACGCCTTGGTCCAGGGCCGACTTCACCAAGGCCCCAACCAGGGCTTGGCCGTTGACGAATTGCGTGCTGTGGCCGTGGATCAAGAGGTCCAAGACATGACGGCCAAGCCGCCGACACACATGCCAAAACGACTTGGGCGAAGACAGGGCATGGATGAAATGCTTGAGGTCTGCGCCCGAGGCAATGCCCATGCCCCACAAGGTGTTGGGCGGCAACGGGGCTTCGATGCGCGCACTCTGTTTGCCCAGGCTTCTGCCATCAAAGGGCGCCGCACACACTGAACGCCCGCCCAAGCCCGCGTGCGGCACATGCCCGTGGAAATCGGGGATGGCATTGCCGTCGATGAACTGCAAGGCCGTGTGACGGCGAAAGAATTCGACCATGGCGGGGCCGTGGTCCAAGTAGGCTTGACTGCGCTTGGGATCAAAGCGTTCGCCCAATTCATGCTGCAGGTACTGGCGCGCGGCTTCGGGGTCTTCGTGGATGCCAGCCTCGCGTGCGAGGGGGTTGCGGGGAATCCACATCCAACCGCCCGACCAAGCGGTGGTGCCCCCCAAGCGAGCCGCTTTTTCAGCCACGATCACCGACAGCCCCAGGTGCGCGGCGGTCACAGCCGCCGATAAGCCGCCAGCGCCTGAGCCGAGCACCAGCACGTCGGTGTGGATTTCGAGCTCAGGGCGCATAAATGGGTTGCTTATTGGCATCGGGCCCCAAGGCCTTGTCGTTGGCGACGGAAGCCGTCAGCCTGAAAAACGGCGAAGCCCCGCTGGCCGCAGCCAGTTGTTCGGCGCAGACCAGCAATTCGGGCGCAAGCTCGGCCATGCGGGTCGCGTCCAATCGCACCGAGGGGCCAGCGATGGTCACCACACCGAAAGCCGGTTGCCCAGCAAAGCGAACCGGCGCCGACATGGCCGACAAGCCCAGCGTGTAGGTGTCGACCGTGATGCTGTAACCCCGCTCGCGACTGGTTTGAACGGCTTGCATCACGGCTTGCAAACTGGTGGGAGCATTGGGCCCAAAGTCGCTGGGACTGCCCAGTCCTTGTCGGGCCAGCAAGGCCAGGGCTTGGTCGTCGGGCAGGGTGGACAACCAAGCCCAGCCAGAGGATGAACACGACAAACGGGCGTCGCTGCCCATGTCGGGGTCGTAGCGCAAGCCTTGCCGTGCGCCTTGGGCGCGAGCCACCCAAGTCAGACGTTCGCCGTCGACCACCGACAAGCGCACCAGCTCGCCAGACCGCTCTGCCAACTGGTTGAGCAGGGGTTGCGCCATGTCGACGATGCCCGACTGGCTCAGGTAAGAAAGCCCAATTGAAACAAGTTTGGTGGTGAGCAAGTACTGGCCGTGGTCTTTGAATTGCCGAACATAACCAGCCTGGATCAGGCTGGCCAAAAGCCGGTGGACCGCACTTTTTGGAATGCCCAGAGCCTCAGAAATGGCCACCAATTCAAGGCCTTGGCCATGTCGGGCCAGGAGTTCCAGAATGGCCAGGGTGCGTTCAAGAATGCCGTTCATGCTTGGATTTGAAATAGATTTCAAAAATGGAATTTTGTTCCAGTTTAGCGGTTTTCAGTTAGGATGACCACCTGAATTCAAAAATTGACCGTACTCCACATGCTTGATGCGCTAAGCGGGGCAACCCGCATTCATTTCATCGTGGGCGACCCCATTGCCCAAGTCAAATCACCATTTGGCATGACCCAGGCCTTTGAAGCCCATGGGCGCGATGCGATTTGCATCCCGGCCCATGTCCATCCCGATCAGCTCGCGAGTTGGTTCCAGGGGGTGAGCGCCATGCAAAACCTCGATGGCCTGATCATCACCGTGCCCCATAAATTTGCCGCCTTCCACCATTGCGCTTCGACCACCGATCGCGCCGCATTTGTGGGGGCGGCCAACACCTTGCGCCGATTGCCCGATGGCAGCTGGCACGGCGACATGTGCGATGGCCTGGGCTATGTTCAGGCCCTGATCGAACAAGGTGCAGACCCCAAAGACCGTCAGGTGTTGGTGGTCGGTGCTGGCGGTGCCGGTTCAGCAATTGCCCATGCCGTTTTGGTGGCGGGCGCACGCCACCTCCAGGTTCACGACGCCGATGTCCAGCGCCGCGACGCGCTCATTAACCGGCTCAAGGCCTTGGCCCCTGACCGCGTTTCGGCAGGCCTTGCGAAGGTCCAAGGGCACGACATCGTGATCAATGCCACGCCAACCGGCATGCAAGACAAAGATCCACTGCCCATGGATGTGCAAGGCTTGCAGCCCCATCAAACCGTGGGATGCGTGATCACCTCGCCCGCTGTGACCCCGCTCATTGCCCAGGCGCGGGCGCTGGGATGCCGAACCGTGACCGGCAGCGACATGTTCGCTAAAGTGCGTGAAGCCATGGTGGCCTTTTTGTTGGAGGACCCAAGATGAAGGTGCTGCGCAAAGGACTCAAAGAGCGTGAGGGGCTGGCGGCCCACTACGACGTGGTGGTGGTTGGTGCAGGCGGTGCGGGTTTAAGCGCCGCCTTGTTCGCCGCCTTGGAAGGCGCTTCGGTCTTGGTGATCGAACGCACCGATCGCATCGGTGGCACAACGGCTTGGTCTGCTGGCACGAGTTGGGTGCCGGGCAATCCGCATTCAGGCCGCGTCAACCCTTCAGACACGCTGGACGCCGCGCGCACCTACTTGGACACCGTGGTGGGTCAGCACAGCGACCCCGCAGTCCGTGAAGCTTTTTTGCAGCAAGGCCATGCAGCGGTGAGTCGGCTTGAACGCGACACCCAAGTGCGCTATCGGCCCTACCCCAAACATCCCGATTACGAATCCGACCAGGCAGGCGCAGTCTTGGCCGGACGTGCCCTTGAACCCTTGCCCTTTGATGCGCGGGTGTTGGGCGAACACATGGACTTGGTTCGTGAACCCATTCCCGAATTCACCGTGTTGGGCGGCATGATGGTGGACCGCACCGACATCAATCACTTGCTGGCCATGCGCCACAACTGGGCCTCATTTAGGCATTCGACGCGCATCTTGCTCAGGCATGCCATGGACCGCTTGCGACATCAGCGAGGCACGCGTTGGGTCATGGGCAATGCAT
>JBEAMY010000016.1:0-4597 GCA_041165725.1 Pseudomonadota bacterium | reverse complement strand
TGCACCGATGGATTGCTCTCGCCGCATGTGGTGCCTGAATTGCGAGCCTTGGTCCGAACTGGCGTTGAGGTCTTTGCCCTCAAGGGTGGCAATGCCGCTTGGTGGGCTCAAGGCTTCAGTGGCCAACAAGGTGAGTCCTATGTGGCAAGCCCGCGCACCGATCGTTACCGCAGACCCTACGAGGGCACACAAGTTTCCCCGCAGGCCATGCAGGCTTACCTCGACTGGGAGTTTGGGCTTGTGGCCCAACTCCGTCGCGATGGCAGCCACCACTTCAAGGTGATCTGATTCAAAGCGGCATGGCCGCCTCGACCAGGCTGGCGTGCAAGGCTGCGCCCAAAGGCAAGATGTCGTCGTTGAAGTCGTAGCGGCTGTTGTGCAGTGGGTGTTTGCCAGGGCCGTCTGCAGCGCCTTGGCCAATGCGGATGTAGGCCCCAGGCTTGGCTTGCAGCATGTAGGAGAAATCTTCAGCACCCATGCTGGGGATCATGTTTCTCAGAACCCTCTCTTCACCCACCAAGCCTGCAGCGACATCGGCCACAAAATGGGCTTCTTCGGGCGTGTTCACGGTGGCGGGATATCCCCGCTCGTAATTGACCTCGGCCGTGGCACCAAAGCTTTGCGCCATGGTTTGGCACAAATGGGTGAGGCGGCGCTCGATGTCATCTTGCACAACTTGTGTGTAGGTTCTCACGGTTCCCACCATCAACACTTGCTCAGGAATGACGCTCATGGCTTGAACATGACCGGCCTGCAAGGCGCAGATGCTGATCACCGCTTGATCGAATGCCGAGAGATTGCGCGAGATCAGGCTTTGGATGGCCGTGATCAGGTGCCCACTCACCAGAACCGGGTCCACCGTTTGATGCGGACGCGCACCGTGCCCGCCACGTCCTCTAACCCGAATCTCGATGCGATCCGCAGCGGCCTGCATGGGGCCGGGTGTTACGCCAATGAAGCCTAGAGGGGCTTCGGGAGAATTGTGTTGTGCAAACACCTTGTCGCAAGGGAAACGATCAAAGAGGCCGTCTTCCATCATGGCCCTTGCGCCGGCATAGCCCTCTTCACCGGGTTGAAAAATCAGGGCCACCTGCCCACTGAAACGGCGAGTTTGAGCAAGGTAGCGCGCTGCGCCAATCAGCATGGCGGTGTGCCCGTCGTGGCCACAGGCGTGCATGAGGCCTTGTTGAGTGGAGCGCCAAGTGAATTCGTTGTGTTCATGCAGGGGCAAGGCATCCATGTCGGCGCGCAAACCCACCATCTTCGTCGCATGAGGGGTCGCAGGGTGTTGGCCATTGATCACCGCCACCACGCCGGTTTTCCCGAGGCCGGTGTGGATCTCATCGACACCGCAAACCTTGAGGGCCTCAATCACTCGGTTTGAGGTGTAGACCTCCTCAAACCCCAGCTCTGGGTGGGCATGCAAGTCTCTTCTGAACGCGGTGAGCTCTGGGTGAAATTGCGCGATCTGCGCAAACACAGGACCCAGGCCCAAACGGTTTTGATTCATGATGGGTTCTCCGATTTGAATGTAGGCAATTGCTGTTTTTTGAACTCTCGCCAAAGCAAATACGCACCGCTGAGGACAACCACACAGGCCCCCCAAACCACCGGGAGATCTGGCACCTGAGCAAACAAAATCCATCCCCATGCGGTCATGTAGAGGATTTGTTGGTACATGAAAGGGCTGATGACGGCGGCTGAAGCATAACGGTGTGCGGCTGCAGAAAAGTAATGCCCCAATCCGCCACACAAGCCCGTGACCAAAAAGGCCAGCCAGGTCAGCCATCCTGTGGGCGTATGCCAGTCCCACAAAGCGATCGGCGCCAGCGACACTGTGGACACCAGGGCCGAGATCCACTGCGTTGCGGCGGGATGCTCATCCCGCCCCAAACGACGTGTGAGCAAGTTGAAGAGCGCGTAAAAAACGGCATTGAGCACGGACAACAAAATGGCCGGGTGAAAGCCATTCGAGCCAGGTCGAATGATGATCAAGACCCCCACGAAACCCAAGGCAATGGCCAGCCACCGTTGCAGGTCAAGGGACTCCTTGAGCCAGAGGGTGGACATCAGGGCAATCAGAATCGGGACCGAAAACTGGATCGCGCCGGTCTCTGCCAGTTGAAGGTATTGGAGGGCCCAAAAATTCATGGCGGTCATGGTCACCAGCATCACTCCTCGGAGCAACTGAAGACCAGGGCGATTGACTTTGACCAATTGCCAACCCAAACTGGGTGCAAACAAGGCGGCAGTGATCACGGTGTGAAGCAAGAAGCGAACGAAAACCACCTGGATAACAGGAATGGTGATCACCAGCCATTTGGCACAGGCGTCCAGCGTGGCAAACATCAGCGTTGCCAGCGACAGCAGGGCGATCCCTTTGCGTCGATTTTGCGCGGTGTCGCTCAGCCAATCGCTCATGAACGGACTCTGAAATTCATGACCTCATTTTGTCGCATGCCACCCACATGGCGCTGTCACAGACATTTAGCATCTAAGATGCCCCGAACGATTCAGCACTCAGGACAGATCCATGCTCGACCCTCAAGCCCAAGCCCTCATCCAACTCTTGGCCGACAACAAAGTGCCAGCCGTCAATGAATTGCCTGTGGATGCCGCCCGGCAAGCCTACAAAGACCGACGCGGTTTTTCTCAGCCGCCCGCACCGGAAATGGCAGAGGTCAACAACGTGACCATTTCAGCCAACGGACACCAATTGGCCTTGCGCTTTTTCAGGCCGCACACCGCCAAAACACCTCAGGCGGCCATGGTTTATTTCCACGGCGGTGGCTGGACGATTGGCGACCTTGACACCCATGATGTGTTGTGCCGACAACTGGCCCAATCTTCGGATTGTGTGGTGGTGTCGGTCGACTACCGCCTTGGGCCTGAACACAAGTTCCCTGCCGCCTATGACGATGCCTTGGCCGCAACACAAGCGTGTTTTGCCCGTGCCAGCGAATGGGGAATCGATCCCACTCGCATTGCGGTGGGCGGTGACAGCGCGGGTGGCAACCTGGCCGCAGCGGTGAGCTTGGGGCTGCGCGGATCGGCTACACAAGTTGCTTTTCAACTGCTGATCTACCCCGCTACCCAGCAAAAGCCCGACACCGCTTCGTACCACACCAATGGCGAAGGCTATGTGCTCACCAAAGCAGCCATGCACTGGTTCACCGATCAATACCTGCGCAATGACGATGACGTGAAAGACTGGCGGGCCTCACCGCTGGCGGCAAGCAGCCACGCTGGTTTACCGCCTGCGCTGGTGCTGACCGCTGGATTTGATCCCTTGCGAGATGAAGGGCTCATGTATGCCGATGCCTTGTCAAAAGCCGGTGTGGCCTGTCAATACTTGTGCTTTGAACGTCAAATCCATGGCTTCATCACCATGGGTCGCATCATTGACGAAGCCAACACCGCTGTGGGAGTTTGCGGCATGGCCCTCAAGCGAGCGCTGAAGATTCACTGATCTGCCAGTGGTCGGCATGGCCTTTGGTTTCAGGCCCTGACTTCGTAAATGCCCAGCTTGCGCTGCAAAGGCGATTCGTCAGCCATGAAGACAAAGCTCGGGTGTTGGCTGTGCAGGTTGGTCAAGGTGACCGGCACATAGCCCGGCGCACAACTGGTGTCTGCCGGTTCGAGGCGACATTCGTGTCCGGGTTGACTCACACGCACGTCGCCTTCGATGAGGTGATACACCATTGCCGTGGAACGCACAGGCAGCTGCAAGGTCTGGCCGGGTTTGAGCATCAAGGCATGAAAGCCCAAGATGTTGAGCGCATCCAAGCCGGTGTTGGGGTTGACGTAAGTCACTTGCACCGATTCGACGTGCGGTTGCGACTCCGCCATGCTCATTAACTGAGCGCGCACCGATGCCCAGGGGTAGCGCAGCAAGGGGTAGTCTTTGTGAGCCCGCTGAAAGAACGGCGTGGGCAATACGCCACCCACGGCATGCGACACGTCCCCTCGGTTGGGGCTCACCGGCTGGGCAGGGCCATTGACGTGATACGAGGCCTCAAGGTAGTAGACGAGAGGCAGATCCAGCACGTCGAGCCAGGTGACCGGGTCTTGTCCATCGTGACCATGTTCGTGCCAAAGGCCTGTTGGCGTGAGGATCAGGTCGCCTCTGGACATGGGGCATTTCTCACCTTCGACGGTGGTGTAAGCCCCTTCACCCTCGATGATCATGCGCACCGCATTGGGGGTATGGCGATGCGCTGGCGCCCATTCGCCGGGCAGCAAGAGTTGAATGCCCAAATAGATGGCTGAAGAGGCCTGCATTTTTTCCAAACCGTGTCCGGGATTGGCCAGCACCAGCACGCGACGTTCAGCCTTCTCGATGGGCGTCAAGCGCCCCGCTTCCATGAGCAAAGGGCGCAAGCCTTGATAAGACCAATGCGTGGGCAAGGTGCGGGGGCGTGGCGTGTGGGCAGGCATGACCCCGCGCAAGCTGGGCCACAGGGGCACCAGATTGCGCTCGGTGAGCGAGGCGACATAGTCGGTGGGCAGGTCTTCGATGCGGCCGAGGTCGTTCATCACAAGGCCTCAATCAGGAAAAAGATCTGAAAGTGTCTTGCATTGAGTCTGCCTCATGATA
>JBEAMY010000015.1:0-4076 GCA_041165725.1 Pseudomonadota bacterium | reverse complement strand
CCGCTTAAGCACCAAGGCGTAATCGTCGCCAGTGACGTCGGTGAAACCAATTTGGCGAAGTCGATTGAAGACGAACACAAAAACCGCCACGATCAAACCGACCACCAACAAACCAAGGGTTACGCCAGTGCTGCCAAACTCAGCGGCGAAGTAGGCCAGCGCCACAAAGAACAGCAACCAGCCCACGGCTTTTTTCCAGGGCCTGTGCACGCCAAAAAAGACGCTGCTCACCGACTCGATGGGCAACACGATCCGCGTGAAGCCTGTGAAGTTCGACACCACGTATTCAACCTTGGTGTAACGCACCCGCATCTCCAGCGTGGGGTCGATGCGAAGCAACGCAAACAGCCAAGCAATCAGTCCGCTTTGACGGCCCACGATCTCGATGTAGACGCCGTCATCTCTGGGCGTATTCGAGACAAAAAACTTTTTCACCACCAATGGGCCAGACATGCCCGAAGAAGCCTTGGCCGCCATGACCAGAACCAAAACAATGATGCCAACGATGACCCAGTGCCACACACTGAAAGAACCCATTGCAAACTCCTTATTCATATAGGTTTGACAAAAGTATAGGTGTGACCAATTTCCTGAATTTGAACTGCCCTTTATGCGTCTTCAAAAGACCCGGCGATACCACCAAAGTGTGAGGCCCAGGGCCATCAGAGAGATTAAAAAGGCCGCCGCTGTGACCAAGACCGACACCTCGGTGCGCTGGACCTCCAAATGCATCTGGCTGGAGAGTTCGCCGTAAATCTGCCGCAAGTCCTCGGCGTTTTGGGCTCGGTAAAACTGACCTTGGGTCATCTTGGCCACCGCCATCAAAGTCTCTTCATCGACCCGAACAAAAAAGGAATATCCCTCCCAGCCGGGAATGAAACCGTTGGGCGTGCCAAATGCCACGGTGTGGACCTTGACACCCAAATCGGCAGCGATCTTGGCCGCAGCCAAGGGATTGGGGCCAGTGGTGCGGCGACCATCGGAGAGCAAAACAATGGCACCAGATCGGTACGAACCCACGGGCAAAGGCTGAGCCGAAGCACCCTCAGGCGGTTGATAAGCCAAGGGTTTTTCATCATCGGGTCCGGGGTCCCAGGTGTTGCCAAAGCGGCGACCAAAAACCATTTTTTCCAGATCGATGCCGGCATCAGGCAGCAACGTGGCCAGCGACAACAAAAGGCCACTGCCCGTAGCCGTGCCCCTTTGCAGATCAAAGCGCTCAATGGCGGCCAGCAAAGCCTGTCGGTCATCGGTGGGCGCCTGAACCAACTGGGTTGAACCTGCAAAGGTCACGATGCCCACCCTGACCTGGGGCGGCAGTTCTTTGAGAAAGCCACGAACCGCCTCTTGGGCCGCTTGCATGCGATTGGGGGGGACATCTTCAGCGAGCATGCTGCGCGAGACGTCCATGGCCAGGATCAGGGTCATTTGATCGGTGGGCAGGACCACCTTCGCCATGGGTCTTGCCAAAGCCAAGAGGCCGCAGGCCAAGGCCAAGCCCATCAGGGCGGGCGGCACATGTCGCCGCCAAGCTTTGTGCCCCTCCAATGCGGGTCGGATCAGCGAAAGACTGGGGTAATTGAGGGTTTGCAAGCGGCGACGGCGCAAGAGCCAGAGGTAAGCCACCACCGCTAAAGGCAGCAGCAGGAATGCCCACAGTGCATCAGGCCAAATGAATTGCATGCTTACTCATCATCAGGGAATGTCGGGAACACTCTAGCACCACATCCTGTGATAAGTTGAATCCATGCGACGCGCCCCCATTTTTAAACCAAGAGCTTTGGCACATGACAGCCAAACAGGGGGAGAAGGCGTGCGAGTGGGCCTAGAGCCGCCGGCCGAAAACCCAGCAGCGGGTTCGCCCACTTTCAGTGCATCCCTGGTTTGGCGACGCCGTCCATGGCAGCTGGTTCTTCTTGGATTGGCGTTGATTGCCTTTGGCATGTGGTTGGGCAACCCCTGGGCGCAGGGGCGCAAAGTCCCCCTCACTCTGAGCAACGAGCAAATCGAACAGATCATCGAAGCCCACTGGGACAAGCAAAGCCTGCCCTCTCGGACTCGCCAAGCGGCCGCCATCATTGCGCCCTCGGTGGTTCGCATCCATGGGATGGCCCCTCATCCACCCGAGCGTCCAGGTGGTGGTCGCAAAGCAGCGAGTGAAAAACCTCAAGAGCCATTGCCCGACGTTGAAGTCGGAGTGGGCACAGGGGTGGTGATCAAAGAGGACGGAACCATCCTGACCAATTTGCATGTGGTGCAAAACTCACCCCGTCTCAAAGTCACTTTTTTTGACGGCACCGAATCCCCTGCGGTGGTGGTAGCAGTTCATCCCAACAAAGACCTTGCCGTGATCCGAGCCAGCAAATTGCCCGACGACCTTGAGCCTGCCGTGCTCGCGGGTGCAGGCGATTTGCGCCCAGGTGACGAAGTGGTGGCCATCGGTTTTCCCTACGGCATTGGCCCTTCGGTGTCTGCCGGCGTGGTGTCAGGCCTGAACCGATCGTTTCGCATCCGAAAAGATGTGATGATGGAAGACCTCATTCAATACGATGCTGCAACCAACCCTGGCAACTCGGGTGGCCCTTTGGTCAACCTCAAGGGTGAAGTGGTGGGCATCGTCACGGCAATTTTCAACCCCTCTGAAGCTGGCACTTTCATTGGTATTGGTTTTGCAACCACCATGGATTCAGTGGCGACCACAGTGGGTCTCCCCCCCTTCTGATTCAGAACAGGAAAGCGAGGTCAGCGATGACATCAAGCCTTGAGCAATGGCAACCCTTACAGCCAGGCCCCAAGACCTGCGAGCAAGAAGCCGCACTCATGGAGCAAGTGTTGTACGAGGTGAAGAAAGTGGTGGTGGGGCAAGATGTTTTTTTGGAGCGCATCTTGGTGGCCTTGCTGGCCTCAGGACATTTGCTCATAGAAGGGGTGCCGGGCCTGGCCAAAACCTTGACCGTCAACACCTTGTCGCAGGTGGTCCAGGGGCGCTTCAGCCGCATTCAATTCACGCCCGACCTCTTGCCTGCCGACCTCATGGGCTCGCGCATCTACAACCAAAAGACAGGCGACTTCAGCACGGTGCTGGGCCCCGTGATGGCCAACTTGCTCCTTGCTGACGAGATCAACAGAGCCCCTGCCAAAGTGCAAAGCGCTTTGCTCGAGGTGATGCAAGAAAAACAAGTGACGATTGCCGGTCAAAGCCATCTCGTGCCTAAACCCTTTGTGGTCATGGCCACGCAAAACCCCATCGAGACTGAAGGCACTTACCCCTTGCCCGAAGCTCAGGTCGACCGCTTCATGATGAAAGTCTTGGTGGACTACCCTACCGAACAAGAAGAGTTCACAGTGGTTCATCGCATGACCGGGCCCGCGCCAAGGGTCTCTTCAGTGACCGATACCGCAACGCTGGAGCGCATTCAGGCACATTGCCGTCAAGGCTATGTGGACCCTGCCCTCATGCAATATGCAGTGAGCCTGGTTGCCGCGACGCGACAACCCGAACGCCACGGCTTGCCCGATCTGAAACGGCTGATCACCATGGGAGCAAGTCCACGCGCAACGATTGGATTGGTGGAAGGTGCGCGTGCGCTGGCCTATTTGCGCGGACGCACCTACGCCATGCCGCAAGATTTGATCGACATCACCGCCGACGTGTTGCGCCATCGACTGGTCTTGTCCTACGAAGCCCTTGCCGAAGGTGTCACCCCCGACCAGCTCATCACCCGAATGTTGCAAACCCTCAAACCCCCTCAACACGCTTTGCATCACCATGTTCAAGTGGCTTCAGCGCCGTCGTCCTCCGCCTGAAGCGCGAGAGGATCCACCGCCCAAAGCGGTCACCGACGTCGAACATCTTTTGCATCGACTGGAGTGGACCACGCTCAAACGCTTGGACGGGCTCTTGCAAGGCGACCACCGCACACTGCTTCGCGGCAGTGGCTTGGACTTTGCCGATTTGCGCGAATACCAAGTTCAAGACGATGCCAGGCACATCGACTGGATGGCCACCGCACGCATGCAAACCCCTTATGTGCGCACGCACTTGCAGGACCGTGACATGACGGCATGGTTGCTGG
>JBEAMY010000014.1:0-4506 GCA_041165725.1 Pseudomonadota bacterium | reverse complement strand
AACTTGAGGCCCAAACCCGTGAGCGTCACCACGCCAACGATCAGGCCAGCGCTGGCACAGACCACCGCGATGGAGAGCACCTGAGTGGTACCGCCCGCCATGGCTTTGACCAGATTGGATTCGTAAAGGCTTTTCCAGAATGGCAAGCTGCGGTTGAACAAGCCCCAGGGCAGGATCGCCGTCTCTGGTCTGAGCATGCTGGTCAGCGCTGAGAGGATGGTGGCCCAGAACACCGCCATGATGGGCGAGAAGCCCCACATCATGAAGGCAACGATGGACACCAAGGAGAAGAAGTGGAACCAGTAGGTCTTGGCGAGCTTCCAAGCGCTCTCGACTTTCTCACGCCGTCCCTCGGACATGTTGTATTTGCGAGAGTCGATTTCGACCATCACAAAAAGCCCCAGGTAGAAAAGCACAGTGGGGATGGTCGCCATGACCAACACATCCAAATAGGTGATGCCCAGAAAGTCTGCAATCAAAAAGGCCGCAGCACCCAGGACAGGTGGCGAAATGATGGCGCCAAGCCCGCCAGCAGCGAGCAGACCACCCGCAGCGTTTTTCTCGTAGCCCACGTCTTGCAGCATCTTGCCGGCAACTGAACCCACGGTGACCGTGGTGGCCACGCCAGAGCCTGATGGGCCACCCAGTAGAAACGACGACAACACAATGGTTCGCCCCACGTTGGATGGCTTGCCGCCCAGTGCGGAATAAGACCAGTCGATGAAAAATTTACCGGCCCCAGTGAATTGCAAAAAGGCACCAAAGATCGTGAACAGAATGATCAAAGATGACGACACATCGACCGCAGAGCCGTAGATGCCTTCCAGCGTCATGTACATGTGGCCGATCAGGCGCCCCAAGCTGTAGCCTTTGTGCGTCCAAGGCTCAGGCAAGTGATTGCCCAGCAAGGCATAGGCCAAAAAAGCCAAGGTGATGACCAGCAATATCCAGCCATTGGTTCTGCGCAAAGCCTCGAGGATGAGGACGATGAGGATCACGCCCAAGGCGATGTCGGACTGAAAGGGGTTGGTGTTGCGTTCCAGAAAGTCTTCGCCGCCCGAAATGATCACGAAAAAGACCGCGATGGCCAGACCCGCCGCGAGCAAATCCCACCACATGATTCGATTCACGTAGCGTTTGCTGATGGGCATGATCAAAAAGGTCATGGCCAGCACCAAGGACACATGCAAAGGCCGCATGGTTGAGGTCGGCACGATGTCGTAGGCCGCATACAAATGGATGACCGACATCAGTACACAAGCCAACGTGATCAACACGCCCCACCAACCGCCAAACTGGCTTTGGGTGCCTTCTTCTTCTGCGATCAAATCGTCGAGCTGTTTTTTGAGCTCAACATCATCTTGGGGGTCGTTCGTGGATTGGGCTGAGGCATTCATGGCGGGACTGTGCTCCAAAAAAATGACCCCCTCATGGGGGTCATGTCAGCAAAGCGATCAAATCAATCTGGATCAGTTGATTTTGTGGCCTTTTTCCGCGAAGTACTTCAGCGCGCCAGGGTGGAAAGGAACGGGAGAGGCGGCTTGAATTTGTTTGTCCAGAGCGATTTCCCCCGCAGCTTGGTGAACGGTCTTGAGTTCTTCGCGCTTTTCAATCAGGGTTTTAACGATTTTGTAAGCGGTTTCGTCGGACATGTCGCCAGAAGCCACCAGCACGTTGGCGATGGAAGCGTTCTTGTTGTCAGAGGCCATGCCTTTGTAGGTGGATTTGGGGATGGTGTCGGCGTAGTAAAGGTTGCCGTACTTGGCGTTCATCTTGCCCACGACTTCAGAATGATCAATCATCTGAATGGTGAGGCCTGGTGTATTGGCCAGGTCAGACACTGCAGCAGTGGGCAACCCGCCCACCCAAGCAAAAGCGTCGATTTTGCGGTCTTTGATGGCGTTGACCGATTCGGCCACACTCAGGCGTTCGCGCTTGACTTCAACGCCGGCGGCTTCAAGCATGCGGCTGGCCATCACTTCGGTGGCCGAGCCAATGTCGCCCACGGAAACGCGCTTGCCTTTGAGGTCTTGCAAGCTCTTGATGCCCGTGTTGGTGGTGGTCACCACGTGCATGCGATTGGGGTAGAGCACCAGCAAGGTTTTGACATTGACTTTGGCCCCTTGGAATTTGCCTTCGGCGTTTGCAGCGTCTTTGACGGCGTCAACCATGGTCATGCCTACATAGGCATTGCTGGTGGAAATCAGCTTGAGGTTGGCGACCGAGCCGCCGGTCACTTCGGCAGTGGCTTGCATGCCGGGCACGTGCTTGGACAGGGCCGCGGCAAAACCGCCGCCCAATGGGTAATACACCCCGCCGGTTCCGCCGGTCGCGATGGAAATGTTCTGGGCCTGGCTGGTGGCAGCGGCAACAAAGGCCAAAGTGGCCATCCAATGTTTAAAACGCATGGAGATCTCCTGGAAATGCTCTTTGTTTAGGATCAGGTGTAGTCAAGTTGACAGCCATTGTTTGTGTGGTCTGGCTGCATGGCGTGAGAATCTAGCATCATGTGTTTGCTTTCAAAACCGTAATAACCCTTCAAGTTGTCACCCATGAACCAATCTGCCCAGACGCCCCCCGTATTCGACCTCAGCCTTGATCCCCACATCGTGGAACAGCTCCAAGGGGTGACCACCGCAACCCTCACGACGGTCTTGCTCAAAAAAGGCTTGCGCAATGTCTGGGTTCGTTCAGCGCGCCCCTTGGAGGTAGGTTATTCACGAACCATTGCGCGCGCTTTCACGCTGCGTTTTGTGCCCGCCCGCGAAGACCTCGCCACCCCAGAGTCTTGGTCGTCGCCAATTTCAACCCGAGGCGCCATCGAGGCCATGCCTGCAGGTTGCTTGGCCATTGTCGATGCCATGGGCGTTCAGGATGCAGGCATTTTTGGGGACATCCTATGTGCCCGCATGGCCAAAAAAGAAATCGCGGGGTTGATCACCGACGGCGTGGTGCGTGATGTAGACGGCGTGCTGCGATCCAAACTCAAGGTCTGGTGCAGTGGCGTGGCCGCACCCCCTTCGGTGGCTGGCCTGACCTTTGTGGATTGGCAGCGCCCCATCGGATGTGGTGGAGTTGCCATCTTCCCCGGTGATCTCTTGGTAGCCGATGCCGATGGCGTGGTTGTCATCCCATGGGCCATGGTCAATGACGTGGTGCCTTTGGCGGTCGAACAAGAGCGCCTTGAGGGTTGGATCATGAACGAGGTGGAGGGCGGTTCGGCCTTGCCAGGCCTTTATCCTCCCAACGATGCGAACAAGGCTCGCTACGAAGCTTTTAAAAAACAACGCGGTTGAATCACTCGGCTCAAGACAGGAGAAAGCCCATGAAGACTTTTGAAGTCAAAGCCATGACCCAGCATGCGGTCAATTTGCTCAAGGCTGTGGGCATGCCCCAAGACAAAGCCGATGTGGTGGCGCGCGTTTTGGTCGAGGGCGATTTGCTGGGCCACTGGACGCATGGCTTGCGCTTGCTGCCCGCCTATTTGGAACACATCCAAGCTGGGGGCATGACCTTGGAGGGTGATCCCGAAGTCTTGAGCGAAAGGCCCGCCGTTGCCGTTTGGGATGGACGTTGCTTGCCTGGACATTGGTTAACGTTCAAAGCCATCGAATGGGCCAGCGAGCGCGCCAAAACGCACGGCATTGCTGCGGTCAGCATCAAACGAACCCATCACATCGCAGCCCTTGCGCCATACGCCCGTCATGTGGCCGAGAACGGTCAGGTGTTGCTGCTCATGACCTCTGCACCTTTAGGGGGCACGGTTGCACCTTTCGGAGGCACCGAAGCTTTGTTCTCGCCCAGCCCCATCGGATTTGGATATTGGGATGGGCATCAAGCTGTGATGGTGGACGTCTCCACTTCGTCCACCACCAACAACAAACTGATTCAATACACCCGTGATGGCAAAAAGTTGGAACACCCCTGGCTTCAGGACGACCAAGGTCGGGCCACCGACGACCCCACGGTGATGCAACGCAAAGGAACGGTGTTGCCGGTCGGGGGCAAAGACAACGGACACAAAGGGTATGGTTTGGCTTTGACCGTGGAGGCCCTGACCGCAGGCTTGACAGGCCATGGGCGCGATGACCCCAGCTTGCCTTGGATGGGCACGCTCTTTTTGCAAATCATCGACCCCGACCTTTTTGCTGGGCGCGAGACCTTTAGCCAAAAAATGGGCTGGGTCAGCGACCGTGTTCATGCCAATCGCCCCATAGACCCGGCTGAGCCGGTTCGATTGCCCGGCGAACGGGGTTTGCACAGCATGAAGCGACAAATGAGTCAGGGACTGGAGTTGGCCGACTCCACGGTGCAAGCCTTGCGTCAATGGGGCGACAAGCTTTCATCCCCTTTGATGGTGTGATGCCATCCATTCACTTCTGTTCAGCATCGCTGAGGAGCAACGCATGAAACCCTGTCGCATCGCCGTGATCGGCGCAGGCACCATTGGCAAGACCCACATCCTCAACGCATTGCAATGCCCCGATGTTGAACTCGTGGGTGTGG
>JBEAMY010000013.1:0-4879 GCA_041165725.1 Pseudomonadota bacterium | reverse complement strand
ATCAACCAAAAAGGTCAGAACATGACCTGCATCTACGTGGCCATCGGACAAAAGGCTTCGTCGATCAAGAACGTGGTGCGCGCCTTGGAGCAAGCAGGTGCCATGGCGTACACCATCGTGGTGGCCGCCTCCGCCTCTGAATCTGCTGCCATGCAATATGTGTCGGCCTACTCCGGCTGCACAATGGGCGAATACTTCCGCGACCGCGGTCAAGACGCCCTGATCATTTATGACGACCTCTCCAAGCAAGCTGTGGCCTATCGCCAAGTTTCATTGTTGTTGCGCCGTCCTCCTGGCCGCGAAGCTTTCCCTGGCGACGTGTTCTATTTGCACAGCCGTTTGCTCGAGCGCGCTGCACGCGTGAACGCCGACTATGTTGAAGCTTTCACCAAAGGTGAAGTCAAAGGCAAGACGGGCTCGCTCACTGCATTGCCCATCATCGAAACACAAGCTGGTGACGTCTCGGCATTCGTGCCCACCAACGTGATTTCGATCACCGACGGCCAGATCTTCTTGGAAACCAGCTTATTCAACGCTGGTATCCGCCCCGCCATTAACGCTGGTATTTCTGTTTCCCGCGTGGGTGGTGCCGCTCAGACCAAGCTCATCAAGAACTTGTCTGGTGGTATTCGTACCGACTTGGCCCAGTACCGCGAACTTGCCGCTTTCGCTCAGTTCGCCTCTGACCTCGACGAAGCCACCCGCAAGCAGCTTGACCGCGGTGCTCGCGTGACCGAATTGCTCAAGCAAGCCCAGTACAGCCCATTGCCCATCAGCTTGATGGGTGCTTCGCTCTTCGCAGTGAACAAGGGCTATCTGGACGACGTTGCCGTCAACAAAGTTCTGGCTTTTGAAGCTGGGATGCATGCTTACCTCAAAGACAAGCACGCATCCTTGCTGAACAAGCTCGAAAGCGATAAGGCCATGGACAAGGACGCTGAGGCGCAACTGTCTGAAGCCATTGCCGCTTTCAAGAAAACATTCGCCTGATCCCCAGCCTGAACACGCAAGGAGCCCTTGATGGCAGCAGGTAAGGAAATTCGAGGCAAGATCAAATCGGTGGAAAACACCAAGAAGATCACCAAAGCCATGGAAATGGTGGCCGCCTCCAAGATGCGCAAAGCGCAGGACCGCATGCGATCTGCCCGGCCCTACGCTGAAAAAGTGCGTCAGATCGCGGCTGATCTGGGTCGTGCCAATCCAGAGTATGTCCACCCCTACATGGCCACCAACGATGCCAAGACCATTGGCCTCATCGTGGTCACGACCGACAAAGGCTTGTGTGGTGGCTTGAACACCAACGTGTTGCGAGCTGTGACCAATCGCATCCGTGATGCCAAAACGGCTGGACACGAAGTCAAAGCCGTGGCCATTGGCACCAAGGGTCTTGGTTTTCTCAACCGCGCGGGCGTTTCTGTTGTTGCACAAGCTCAGCAGTTGGGCGACACCCCACACCTGGACAAGCTCATTGGCCCGGTCAAGGTCATGCTCGATGCCTACGTCAATGGCGAGATCAACGAGGTGTTGCTGTGCTTCACCAAGTTCATCAACACCATGAAGCAAGAGCCTGTTGTCGAGCGCCTCTTGCCCCTGTCGCCCGAGAGCATGGATCAGCACCGCTCCACGAGCAGTTGGGACTACATCTATGAACCCGATGCACAGTCGGTGTTGGACGATTTACTGCGTCGTTATGTTGAAGCCCTGATCTATCAAGCAGTGGCAGAAAACATGGCATCCGAGCAGTCGGCCCGCATGGTGGCCATGAAAGCCGCCACCGACAATGCAGGCAATGTCATCAGCGAGTTGAAACTCGTCTACAACAAGACCCGTCAGGCAGCGATCACAAAGGAACTTTCCGAGATCGTGGCCGGTGCAGCGGCAGTGTAATCAGCATTCTTTTTTGGAGCAAAAAATGGCTCAAGCGCAAGGAAAAATTGTTCAATGTATCGGTGCGGTGGTGGACGTCGAGTTCCCACGTGACCAAATGCCTAAGGTCTACGACGCCCTTAAGCTGGAAGGTTCTGCACTGACCCTTGAGGTTCAGCAGCAACTGGGTGACGGCATCGTTCGTACGATTGCTCTGGGCTCATCCGATGGTCTGCGTCGTGGATTGATGGTCACCAACACTGGTGCTGCGATCACTGTTCCAGTGGGCAAGGCCACCCTGGGTCGAATCATGGACGTGCTCGGCAATCCCATCGATGAGCGCGGCCCCGTGGACATGACCCACTCGGCTTCCATTCACCGCAAGGCTCCCGCCTACGACGAACTGTCCCCCTCACAAGAGTTGCTGGAAACGGGCATCAAGGTGATCGATTTGGTTTGCCCCTTCGCCAAAGGCGGTAAGGTGGGCCTGTTCGGTGGCGCCGGTGTGGGCAAGACCGTGAACATGATGGAACTCATCAACAACATCGCCAAAGCCCACTCGGGTCTGTCGGTGTTTGCAGGTGTGGGTGAGCGCACCCGCGAGGGCAACGACTTCTATCACGAGATGATGGAATCCAACGTGGTGGTCTCTGACAACCTCAGCGAATCCAAAGTGGCCATGGTCTACGGTCAGATGAACGAGCCTCCTGGCAACCGTCTGCGCGTGGCCTTAACGGGTCTCACCATCGCAGAATCTTTCCGTGACGAAGGCCGTGATGTGCTGTTCTTCGTGGACAACATCTACCGCTACACCCTGGCCGGTACCGAAGTGTCCGCCCTCTTGGGTCGCATGCCCTCTGCGGTGGGCTACCAGCCTACCCTGGCTGAAGAAATGGGCCGCTTGCAAGAGCGAATCACCTCCACCAAGGTGGGCTCCATCACATCGATCCAGGCCGTTTACGTGCCCGCCGATGACTTGACCGATCCTTCTCCTGCCACGACCTTTGCTCACTTGGACTCCACCGTGGTGTTGTCGCGTGACATTGCAGCTCTGGGCATCTACCCTGCCGTGGATCCTTTGGACTCCACCAGCCGCCAGCTCGACCCTCATGTGGTGGGCGAAGAGCACTACGCCACCGCCCGTGCGGTTCAGGGCACGCTGCAGCGCTACAAAGAATTGCGCGACATCATTGCCATTTTGGGCATGGACGAATTGGCTCCCGAAGACAAGCTGGTTGTGGCCCGCGCTCGCAAGATTCAGCGTTTCCTCTCACAGCCATTCCACGTGGCCGAAGTGTTCACGGGCACCGCTGGCAAGTACGTCCCCTTGTCTGAAACCATCCGTGGCTTCAAGATGATTGTCAACGGCGAATGTGACCATTTGCCCGAGCAGGCCTTCTACATGGTTGGAACCATCGACGAGGCTTTCGAGAAAGCCAAGAAAATTTAAGGCGGAACGCTGATGAGCACCCTCCATGTCGATGTGGTCAGTGCCGAGGCGCTGATCTATTCCGGCGAGGCCACTTTCGTGGCCCTGCCCGGAGAAGTGGGCGAGCTGGGCATTTACCCCCGGCACACGCCCTTGATCACCCGCATCCGCCCCGGATCGGTGCGAGTTCACAAGCCCGATGGCGGCGAAGAGTTTGTTTTCGTGGCGGGTGGCATTCTTGAAGTGATGCCCGACCATGTGACGGTGCTCTCTGACACCGCCATCCGTGGCGAAGACCTCGACGAGCAGCGTGCCAACGAAGCTCGCAGCCTTGCAGAAGAGGCTGTTAAGAATGCCAAGAGCGATGTGGACCTTGCGCGCGCACAGTCCGAACTTGCGGTCTTGGCAGCTGAGCTCGCCGCACTGCGCCGTTTCCGCGGCAAGAAGTGACGCTCACTGCATTGCGCACATGCAACCCCGGCTTGGTCCGGGGTTTTTCGTTATTGGTCACCCACTGAACCCAGGCAGAATCCAGACATGGTGAAGTCCAAATGGAAAGCCGCAAGCCTTGGTGGTTCACCCGATGAGGTGGAAGCCACGCTTTACGAGGCCATGCAAACCGGAAACATCGAATCGTTCATGGCTTGCTGGGCCGACGAAGACGATGTCGTGTGCGTTCATCCTGGAGGTCCACGGATTGTGGGTCATCAGGCCATTCGGCAGTCCTTCGAAACCTTGTTTGAGGCGGGCTCCATCCTGGCCAAGCCCGAGGCGCTCAGACGCGTCACCACGCTCACCAGTTCGGTTCACAACCTGGTTGAACGGGTCCGCATCGAAACCCCAGAAGGCCCTCGCGAAGCCGTGGTGCTGGCCACTAATGTCTACCACCGCACACCGCAAGGTTGGCGACTGGTCTTGCACCACGCCAGTCCCGCCAGCGAGCAGGACTTGCAGCATGGGTCAGACACGCCTTCCATCTTGCATTGATTCCGTGTCAGCGCCCACGGCCCTTGAACACGACGCGCCCTGGTGGTTGCCAGGCGGCCATCTCCAAACCATTTATGCCTCGCTGATTGCGCCCCAAACGGCAGCAACCCTCAAACCTGAGCGTGAGCAGTGGGCCACTCCCGATGATGATCGGGTCGTGGTGGATTCATGGCGACAAAGCAATCCCCATGCACCCACCTTGGTGCTGTTCCATGGGCTAGAAGGCAGCAGCGACAGCCACTATGCCAAGGCGTTCTCCCTGGTGTGTGCCCGCAAAGGCTGGCACATGGTCTTGCCGCATTTCAGAGGGTGCGGTGGCCTGCTGAATCAAAAGCCCAGGGCCTACCACTCTGGTGACCATGCAGAAATCAACTGGATGCTTAAAAAAATCCGAGAGAACGCTCAAGGACGGGTTCATGCGGTTGGAATCTCTCTCGGTGGAAATGCCTTGTTGCGTTGGGCCCAAGAGCAGGGCAGCGACGCGGTGCACACGGTGCAAAGCGTGGCCAGCGTCTGTGCTCCCCTTGATCTGGTGATCAGTGGTTTGGCTTTGGAGCAAGGCCTCAATCGCTGGCTTTACACCCCCAGATTCCTCAG
>JBEAMY010000012.1:0-2522 GCA_041165725.1 Pseudomonadota bacterium | reverse complement strand
CATAGCGACCCCACTCAGTGGCCATGGCCTTGGTCATGTGAATGACGGCGGCCTTGCTCATGCTGTAGACGCTGATTTGAGGCAAGGTGCGCAGACCCGCCATCGAGGCGATGTTGATGATGCGGCCACCCGTATAAGTGCCCGGAGCCTGCCCCTTGGCACGCGCAAGCATGCGTTTCCCAACTTCCTGGGCCACAAAAAAAGCACCTTTGACGTTGGTGTCAAAAACGAAGTCGTAATCTTCTTCTTTCACGTCTTGAACGCGCTGCGTGGTGCTCACGCCCGAATTGTTCACCAAGATGTCGATGGGCCCCACCTCGGTTTCGGCATGCGCCACTGCTGAGCGTATGCTGGCCACATCGGTCACATCCATGCTGACCACATGGGCATCGCCACCTGCGGCTTCGATTTGAACGCGCAAGTCGTGGAGCCGGTCGGTGCGACGACTTGCCAGAACCACGGCGGCCCCAGCACCAGCCAAGGTGGTTGCAAACTGCGCGCCCAAACCGCTGGATGCGCCGGTGATCAAGGCCACGCGCCCTGCCAAATCCAATGAATAGGCCATGAGAGTCTCCAATTGCCGTGCTGTGATGACGCTTGATTATGTCGTTGTTCAGTCTGCCTAAAATGGCTGCAAACGATTCAAGCGACACATCATGACCCCAGCTGAAATCCTCTCCCAATTTGGTCCTCGCGAAAGCATGGAATACGACGTGGTGATCGTCGGTGCTGGCCCAGCCGGCCTGTCTGCGGCGATCCGCCTCAAGCAAATTGCCGCTGAAAAAAATCAAGACATCTCAGTGGTGGTGCTTGAAAAAGGCTCTGAGCCCGGTGCGCACATCCTGTCGGGGGCGGTCATGGACCCCAGAGCCATCACCGAACTGATCCCCAATTGGAAAGAACTGGGCGCTCCACTTCACCAAGAGGTGACTGGCGACGACGTGCTCATCCTCACCGAGACCGGCACCACCCGCACGCCAGACTGGTTGTTGCCCCGCAACTTTCACAACGAAGGGTGCTATGTGGTGAGCCTGGGTGCGGTGACCAAGTGGCTGGCTGAGCAAGCCGAAGGCCTGGGCGTTGAAATCTTCCCCGGCTTCACTGCCGCTGAAGTGCTCTACAACGAGGCGGGTGCTGTCAAAGGCGTGGCTACCGGCAATCTGGGCATTGGCAAAGATGGTGAGCCCACCGACTCGTTTCAGATCGGCATGGAACTGCACGGCAAATACACCCTGTTTGCAGAAGGCGCCCGCGGACATCTGGGCAAACAGCTCATTGCCCATTACAGCTTGGACGCCGGCAAAGATGCCCAGACCTTTGCCATTGGCATCAAAGAGTTGTGGGAAATCCCCGAGGCTCAAGCCAAGCCCGGCTTGGTGGTCCACACCGCCGGTTGGCCCATGAATGACGACACCTTTGGAGGCGGCTTCCTTTATCACCTTGAAGGCAACAAAGTCACTTTGGGTTTTGTGGTGGGCCTGGATTACACCAACCCTTGGTTATCGCCCTTTGAAGAAATGCAGCGTTGGAAAACCCATCCGAGCATCCGTGCCCACATCGAAGGCGGCAAGCGCTTGGGTTATGGTGCGCGCGCGCTCAACAACGGCACGCCTCAAGCCCTGCCTAAAACGGTGTTCCCAGGCGGTGCGCTCATCGGATGCGATGCCGGTTTTCTCAATGCAGCCCGAATCAAGGGCAGCCATGCAGCCATCAAGAGCGGCATGCTCTGTGCGGAGGCTGCCGCTGAGGCGGTGCTGTCCGGTCGTGGCGGCGACGAACTGAAGGCTTTCGAGTCGGGCTTTCACAACAGCTGGCTTCATGAAGAACTCTGGACCTACCGCAACTTCAAAAATTGGTTCAAGAAGAGCCCGTTGCTGGGCAAACTCATGACGGGTGTTGAGCACTGGTTCTTGCCCAAGCTTGGCGTATCTACCCCACCGTGGACCATCCACAACCATGCCAAAGACCACACCAAGCTGCGACCTGCCAGCGAGATGCCCCGCATCGAATACCCCAAGCCCGATGGTGTGATCACCTTCGACAGGCTCTCCAGCGTGTTCATCAGCAACACCAACCATGAAGAAAACCAACCGGCCCACCTGACCTTGAAAGACGACACGGTCCCCGTTCAATTGAACCTGGCCACATATGCTGGACCAGAAAGTCGTTATTGCCCAGCTGGTGTGTATGAATTCGTTCCCAATGAGGGCGGCGGCGAGCGTTTGCAAATCAATGCGCAAAACTGCGTGCATTGCAAAACTTGTGACATCAAAGATCCATCGCAAAACATCGTTTGGGTCACGCCTCAGGGCGGCGAAGGCCCCAATTACGCCGGCATGTGATGGCCGCTGCGAGCCTTTTTTGCCCCTAGAATGCCCCGTGTCAGGAGAGCGTTGGTGGCCATGTGTCACCGACCGCCGAAGGCGCAGGCTGCGTGCAGCTGAACGCTCAGGCAAAAGGACTGACAAGCGTCTTGCAGTGCAAATTTCAAGACGATGCCTCACTGGAGAGAGGTGCCGGAC
>JBEAMY010000011.1:0-4367 GCA_041165725.1 Pseudomonadota bacterium | reverse complement strand
CCGATTTGCACGTGAAAGTAACCGGGCGCATCGGGCAATGGCACCACTTTGACCCTCACCTTGTCTTCGCAGCCAATGTCGCCGGTCTGCACGTTTTTGGCGAGCTCAAGTTGCGCCTCGTTCAAGGGCGCAAGGCCGGGCGAAGCTGGGGCCACTGCAGTGGGTACTGCTTCAGAGGCGTGAGACGCCTTGCGGGTATTTTGCTTTTGAGTGGCGGGCTTTTTCTTTTTGGTGGCTGCACTCGCCTTGGGCGCAGATGCGTTGGCGCCACTTTGAGCCCAGCTGGGTGCGGCACTCAAAACCAAGAGAAGGGAGGCAAGGGTCAGGGTGAATTTCATGGTTTCCTCCACCGGTTCATGAAGACGAAGAACTCATGTACACAGACAACGAAGGGGGCAGATGTTGACCCGTGGCATGTGCCCTTTGTAGCACTTGCCAAAAGTACCTGTAGCTGGCGCGGTCATGCAATTGACCGCTGTGGCGGATCGGTGCCCATTGGGCCTGAAGACCTGCCTCGATGATCTCGACGGCCGCTTCGATGTCGGCTTGTGAGGGCGACATGGCTTGGAGGATGGGTCGAATTTGTGAGGGGTGGATGCTCCACATGCGGGCATAGCCGAGTTCGGCACTGGCCTTGTGGGCCGCCTGAGAAAAAGCAGCAAGGTCGTTGAGCTCGGGCACCACGCAATGCGAGGGCACTTTGCCGTGCGCGTGGCAGGCGCTGGCAATCTCCAATTTGGCCCTGAGCACCAAGGGGTGCTGAAACTGGCCTTGAATGCCCATGGCCGATGCCGGGATGGCGCCACCGTGGGCCGAAACAAAGTCCATCACGCCAAAGCTGAGCGAGGCAATGCGAGGGTGAGCGGCAATGTCAAACGCATGGTGAACCGCATGGGGCGATTCGATCAGGGCATGCAAGGGCACATGACGGCCACCGGCTTGATCGATGGCCATCACGGCGGCATCGACATCGGCGGGGGATTCAACTTTGGGCAGCATGATGTGCGCCAAGCGATGGCCCGCCTTGGGGACGATGGTGGCCACATCGAGATGAAAGCTGGGGTGATCGACCGCATGCACGCGAACCGCAACGCGGGCGCGGGCTGACGCTGAGGCGGCCAGCTCGCTCACCAGCACGGCGTGGTCGAGCTCACCGCCAACCGGTGCGCCGTCTTCGCAATCCAAAGTGGCATCGAACACGCAAGTGCCGAACTCCTGGGTCAGCTCCTCTTGAAGCTCCAGGGTTTTGCGCATGCGCGCTTCGACGCCGCTGTAGTGATCGCAAACCGGCATTCGGACCATGCCAGCCTGAGCCCCCAACAACACTTTGTTGGGGTTCAGTTCAGCAGGCGCGGCCGTCATGGCAAGAGGCTTCCGTGGCTCAGATCAGGTGCGCCACGCCAGCTTGTTCGTCGGTCAGTTCTTTGAGGGTTTTGTCGATGCAACCCTGGCTGAATGCGTCGATCTCCAGGCCTTCAACCACTTTGTACTCACCGCCTTCGCAGGTGACGGGGAAGCCGAACATGACGCCCTTGGGAATGCCATACCAACCTTGCGAGGGAATGCCCATGGTGACCCACTCGCCTTTGGTGCCCAAGGCCCAGTCGCGCATGTGGTCGATGGCGGCATTGGCCGCAGAAGCGGCAGAGGAAAGACCCCGCGCCTCGATGATGGCGGCACCGCGCTTGCCCACGGTGGGCAAGAAGGTGTTGGCGTTCCACTCTTGGTCGTTGATCATGGTCTTGACCGATGCACCGCCGATGGTGGCAAAGCGGTAGTCGGCATACATGGTGGGCGAATGGTTGCCCCACACGCAAAGGTGGCGAATGTCGGCAACGGCCTTGCCCGTCTTGGCAGCGATTTGGCTGGCCGCACGGTTGTGGTCGAGGCGCAGCATGGCGGTGAAGTTCTTCGCGGGCAGATCGGGCGCAGACTTCATGGCAATGTAGGCATTGGTGTTGGCGGGGTTACCGACCACCAGCACCTTGACATTGCGGCTTGCGACTGCGTTCAGGGCCTTGCCCTGGACGGTGAAGATCTGAGCGTTGGCGGCCAACAAGTCGGCACGCTCCATGCCCGGGCCACGGGGGCGAGCACCCACGAGCAAGGCGTAATCGGTGTCTTTGAAAGCCGTCATGGGATCGGAATGGGCTTCCATGCCAGCCAGCAAGGGGAAAGCGCAGTCTTCCAATTCCATCATCACGCCCTTGAGGGCTTTTTGAGCTTTTTCGTCGGGGATCTCCAACAACTGGAGGATGACGGGCTGGTCTTTGCCCAGCATTTCGCCAGAGGCAATTCGGAACAAAAGGGCATAGCCAATTTGACCTGCGGCTCCGGTGACCGCGACGCGAACGGGTTTTTTGCTCATGGAAGGCTCCAAAGTAGATAAGAGGGAAGTTGAGAGAAGTTTACCCCTGAGGGTGGGCCAAAACAGCTTCTCTTGTGTCTTATAGAAGATATGATAGCCACCCACACATGACAACGACCTGACGAATCGAATGAGCACCAGCACCGACCCCCTGACCGAAGAGCCCGCAGGCTCGCGCGGGCCGGCATTTGCCCCGCTCTATTTGCAGATCAAGTCCCTGATCCTGAACGCTTTTCAGTCTGGCGAATGGAAGCCGGGCGAGCCCATCCCCAGCGAAATGGAATTGGCCAATCGCTACCGGGTCAGCCAAGGCACGGTGCGCAAGGCCATCGACGAGCTGGCGGCTGAAAACCTGGTGATCCGCCGACAAGGCAAAGGCACTTTCGTGGCCACCCACTCGGCCCAGCACGTGCGTTACAGATTCTTACGTTTGGCCCCCGATGTGCCCGCCGAAGACGGCAGCATGGGTGCGGCCTCGCGAACCATCATCGAGTTCAAGCGGATGCGAACCACCGCCGAGCTGGCCAGACAACTCAATTTGAGAAGCACCGATTCGGTGTTTCACCTGCGCAGGGTGCTTGGATTTGCGGGCAAACCCACCATTCTTGAAGACCTTTGGTTGCCTGCAGCCTCGTTCAAGGGCCTGAGCGCCGAGCAACTCAATGCCGACCGTGGGCCCATGTACGCGCTGTTTGAAACCAAATATGGCGTTCGCATGGTCAGGGCCGAGGAGCGTTTGCGTGCGGTTTTACCCACAGCCGAGCAAGCCCAGACCCTTCAGCTGCCCATGGGCACGCCTTTGCTCAAGATTGAGCGTGTGGCCTACACCTACCATGACCAACCCATGGAGGTCAGGCAAGGCCTTTACATGACCGAACACCACCACTACCGCAACGAATTGAACTGATCATGCCCCGCCTCAAACTGGTGCATAACCCATGTGACCGCAATCCTCATGTCAGATTACTGGGTTGCAATAGAATTTTTGGCGCACCGTGCAGCAGTTCATCAGCCCTCTCTGGATTGAAAGAAAGCCTCCCCCATGAATGAAACCGCTCAAAGCAAACCTGAGTTTCGAAACATCAATGCCTTCACAGACCTCACTACCTACCGCTTACCGCCGGCAGGTTGGGTGTCCATCCTTCATAGGGTGAGCGGTGTTTTGATGTTCTTGCTCTTGCCCTTCATCATCTGGATGTTTGACACCTCGGTGTCCTCAGAAATCTCTTATGGCGTCTTCACCGCCGCCTTCGAGGTGGGACTGGGCCCCGTTCCGGGCTGGTTCATCAAATTGGTGGCACTGGCCATCATTTGGGCCTATTTGCACCACCTGATCGCTGGCGTGCGTCACCTCTATATGGACATGACGCATTCGGTGACCAAAGAGTTCGGCAAATCATCGGCAGTGGTCACCCTGGTTCTGAGCATTGGCCTGAGCGTCGTGCTGGGTGCCAAGTTGTTCGGCCTGTACTGATTCATCAAAGGAAAACACCATGTCCGTGAATTACGGTTCCAAGCGTGTGGTGGTCGGCGCCCATTACGGGTTGCGCGACTGGTTGGCACAGCGGGTCACCGCTGCCCTCATGGGTGCTTTCACCCTGGTGGTGTTGGCTCAGGTGATCTTCACCAGCGGCCCACTCGGCTATGACGCCTGGTCTGGCATTTTTTCTCCCCAGTGGATGAAGGCCCTGACCTTCGCTGTGGTGATTGCACTGATCTATCACGTGTGGGTGGGTGTGCGCGACGTTTGGATGGACTATGTCAAGCCCGTCGGCGTGCGCCTTGCCCTGCAGGTATTCACCATCGTCTGGCTGCTGGCATGCGGCGGCTGGGCCATTCAGGTTTTGTGGAGACTCTGACCTATGACCAGCAAACAAATCCCCCGCCGTCGTTTTGACGTTGTCATCGTGGGCGCCGGTGGTTCTGGCATGCGTGCTTCGCTTCAGCTGTCGCGCGCTGGCCTCAATGTGGCCGTTCTGACCAAAGTCTTCCCTACCCG
>JBEAMY010000010.1:0-5886 GCA_041165725.1 Pseudomonadota bacterium | reverse complement strand
CACTGAGGGATCCAGCAGTCGCGATGCCGAGACCTGGGTGAGTTGCAAGCCTTGCGGGGTGTCCCAGAGTTGAAACCCGAGCAACCGACCTTGAATGCGTGGCACTGGCTGAGTGGTGTCGGGTTCCTGCTCAAGGCTCAGGTCAAGGTCTAGAAAATTGGCTTTGAGTTGCCAATCACCGCTTTGACCACAGAGGCGTTGCCAATGGTGATTCAACACTTGGGCTTGATCTTTCAGCGCATCGAATTCAATCTCGCCCAGACTCCCAGCGGGCAGTTCGCTGCTGAGTTTCAGCCTTTCAAGAACCCCTTGGTCCAGGCTGGCACTTTGTATCCATTGGTGCGTGTCGAGTGGGGAAAGTTCGAAAGCCTCGGCATCGGGCCAGGCGGGATCGGGTTCTTGCCAGTTCACACCCAGTCGCTGGCGCGTGTAGGCATCGATGGGGTGACGCAACCAGCCCAGCAAATGTTGAACCGACAAGGATTCATTTGCTTGGGCCATCGCAGGACCAGAAGGAGAAGATGAAGGAGACGACTGAGCTTCAGCTAGCGGTTCACCCTGAGTTTGATTTTGCTGCTGCGCTTGAATCAGGGCTTGGGCTTGTTCACGGGCAGCTTGCCATTCGAGGGCATGGGTTTGCCATAGGTGAGGTGTGGCAGTGGGCGCAGATGTGGCTACGGATGAGGCCACGGACGAGGCAACGTACGAGGCCACAGGTGCGGGGCTTTCAAAATAGGCTTGTCCGTGAGCTTGCAAAGGCAAGGTGCAAATGGGCCATTCTTGTCCGGTCATCAGGTGAAGGACTTCCAGCCACTGGTGAACCAAGACCGATGCAGGCATGGGTTTGCCGTCTTGCGATTGAAAGCCTTGCCAAGAGACGTACAGCCCATCGCGTGCGCTGAGTATGGCTTGCAGCAACAGATAGCGGTCATCGTCGTGTCGGGCGCGGTCTCCAGGTCGACCCCATCCGGGTTCGTCCATGAGGTCGAAATCGCGGCGCGTGCGCTCACGGGGAAAAGCCCCGTCGCTCAGGCCCAGCAGACAAATCCGTTTGAAGGGAACCGATTGCAAAGGCATGGCGGTGGTGAAAACCACCCCGCCGGTGATGAGTCGCGTACCGGTTTGCGCGCTGCGAACTTGCTCAAACCAATGCAGCCCCACCAGCGACAGCGGCATGGGGATTTCGCCAGCAGCGTCTTGGCAATCCACACCCCACTCGCTGAGCGATTCACGCAAGGCATTGAGCACCGCTTCTTGCGACTCGTTGCAAGGCTTGTAGCAGTCGTTCAACCAGGTGTTGAGATGCGTCACCCATTCTTGGGGCTTGAGTGGTTCTCGCAAAGCCAGCTCGTGGTGGCGCAAGGTGTCCAGACATCGGATCAGACCGTTGAGGCACTCAGCAGCCACGCCTCCCACATTGGGCAGGGTGAGCACACCTTGCCAGATGCCATCGCCCATGGCCTGACTCAGCAAGATGCGCTCAAGGCCACGCGCCCAGGTGTGGGCGTTGTGGTCGGCGAGGTCTTGAGGCCAGCCGTGTTGTGTGGCATGCGTTTCGTCCAGCCCCCAACGCACGCCGCTGTCTTGCAACCACTCGGAGAGCATGCTGAGTTCACCGTCGTTCAAACCAAAGCGGCGACTCACCGCAGGGTGGGCCAACCAAGACAAGACATCGCCCAAGGTCATGGGGCTCATCAACAGCTCAAGACCCGCTTGGACGGCATCGAGCATCCGAGATTGCTCTGGGTGAGGTCTGGCCATCTGAAAGGGCAAGTACCTGGGGTCGCTGGGTTCGAAAATACCCCAGGTGGCACGCACCAAGGGCTCATAGATTTGCAAGTCGCTGACCATGACAACGATGTCACGTGGCTCAAGGCTTGGGTCTTGCGCCATCCACAACAGCACCTGATCGTGCAAGGCTTGAACCTCGCGCAAAGGACCATGGGTTTTGCAAAACACCATGGAGCCGTCGGCTTGCAGGCGCGATGCACTCTCGGCGTCGCTGGCAACATGAGGATGCCGATTGGCGAGGATGTCGGATTGCAAGTGCATCAAGGCCGTGGCCGTACTCGAAGAGGCCTTGTTCGCATCGGCAAGCGGCTCGAAAAAATAATCTTGTCTGGGGTCAGTGTGCGGATCGGCTTCGTCGACCAAATGGAGAAAGTCTCTGGCTTGCTGGCCCCAGGCGGCCAATAGAGGGTGGTCTTGTGCGCTGGGTTCGCAAGAGAGGTCTTGAACCGGCCAATGCGCACGTCGGCGTGCATCGCCCCAGTAAGCGGCACTGGGGTTGAGGGCGAACACCAACACTTGAATGTGTCTGGACAAAGCCCCCAATGCTTGGATGTGCTCGATGGGCAAGGCCGAGACCCCGAGCAAAAGAATGCGTTCTGGCCAATGCGCTGGCGTGGATGACTGGCTTTGTAGCGCGTGAAGGAATGCAGCAAAGACCTGGTCACGGCTCACCCATTCAAGGCCGGACTGCGCCTTGGCTGAATCGACCAAATTGGCCCATAACCTGGCTTGCCACTGCTGATGAGGTTGCAGGACTTGAACACGCCCATGCATCAATCTCACCTGAGCTTGACCTTTGGCCCAGTCGCGCAGCCAATCGGGCCTGTGCGTTTGGTAGGCATCGAACACATCGGCGAGTTGACGAGCCAATTGGTACTGACGCCTTTGGACTTGGCCCTTGGGCGCGCCTTGAAGGTGGTGCAACAAGGGAAGCCAGACTGGGTCCGCACCGTCTGAGTCATGGCCATGCTGGGACATGAGTTGTTCCAGCAGATTCATCAGTCGCCAGATCAGGCGAGATTCATCCAAAGGCAATTCGCTGGGAACGGATTCGGTGCCCAGAACCAAGCGCTGTAAATCCCACAGGGCAGCAGCGGGCTGAAGAATCCGTGTGGCCGCCAGAATGCCCAACCTGGGGTGTTGGGCTGCTTGGGCTTCCAGCCAAGCCTTCATGCCTGCACCTTGTACCACCCACACGTCTGGGGTGAAGGCCAACAGGGGGTTTTGGCTCACATGGTTGAGCAGCAACTCGCCCAAGTGCTCCAGGCGATTGCCGTGAAAGATCAACAAACCCTTGGGGCGCTGGTCCATGGCCAAGCTCTTTAGCCTTTGGGTGGACGGTGAAGCGTGTCCCAGTTGGCAGGGCGCGGCATGAGAAAACGGCTTTCGGGGGTGACCACAAAATAGTCGGCGGGGCCGCCCCCGCGTGTGACGGGTCTGGCCTTGGCCGTTTGATAGATGCCGTTTTCCAGCAAATGGGTGTCGATGTGAACTCCCACCACTTCGCCCAGCACCATCCAGGCTTTGAGATCGTCTCCAGCGGCATTTTTAAGTTGAATGATTTGTGTGAGTCGACATTCCATGGACACCGGGGTCTCAGCAACTCGGGGCGCTTTGACCAAACGGGATTCGGCACGGTGAAGTCCGGCCAAGTCGAATTCGCTTTGATCGGGAGGCAGGGCAGAGCAAGACCAGTTCATGGCTTGGGCCAGAGGCTCGGTGACCAGGTTCCATACGAACTCGCCGCTGGCCTCGATGTTGGCCAAGCTGTCTTTGCGCATCAGGCTGGAAAAGCCAATGATGGGTGGGGTGTAGTTGAAGGCATTGAAAAAGCTGTAAGGCGCCAAGTTGGCAACGCCGGTGGGGCTGAGTGAAGAAATCCAGCCAATGGGGCGTGGCGCAATGATGGCGTTGAGTGGGTCATGGGGAAGGCCATGTCCTGCCTGAGGTTCGTAAAAGTGAGTGGTCATGGGGTTGAGCCTGTTCTCGGTTGTTCATCATGCTAGCTTGAACACCGGATCATGAAGTGAGCCACCCACAAAAAAGCGCTCCGAAGAGCGCTGATTGCAAGGATTTGCTTAGACCCTTAAACCTTGTTGCCGCCGATTTGTTGCCAAAGTTGCAAATCGCTGGGGGTCAGACTTTGTTTGTTGTTGGCTTCCTGCTCAAAGGCTTGGGCATCGGCCATGATGGAGAGCTGACGGATTTGGCCCAGAAGGTGCTTGTAATGCTCCACCGCATGCGCGGGGTTTTCCGCGATTCGGTGCAAAGGCAACTGACTCAAATCGTCCATGACTTCACGTTGTCGCTTGGCCTTGTTGATCAGGTTTTGCAACTCCTCATCGGTCAAGTGCAAACGCTTGGCTTCGGTTCGTAGAAAGTCTTCTTCTTTGTTGTCAAGGTGACCATCCGCCATCATCTCGTACAGCTGGTTGACCAGTTTTTCTCGATCAATCCGCAATTGGTCAGAGAAGGCCGAAGACAACAAAGCCGCAGGGATGGCAAAAATACCGATTCCCAACAAGGCGAGCACAATGGTCATGGCCCGGCCAATCGGGGTGACAGGTGAAATGTCACCATAACCCACAGAAGCCAGTGTGATCACGGCCCAATAAATGGCGGCAGGGATGTTTTCGAATTTCTCGGGTTGTGCCTCGTGCTCGAACAAATAGCCCAATGAGGCCGTCAGAATCACCAGCAGCAACATGATGAACGCAGACGCGGCCATGATGGGCCATTCGCGTCGGATCACCACCGCCAGAGTGCGTGTGGCGTCGGTGTAGCGGGTCAACTTGAGCAATCGCATCAAGCGGAAGACCCGCAAGAAACGCAAATCAAACAAGTGGTGCAGCAGGGCTTCCAGCAAGAACGGAATGATGGCTAAAAAGTCAACCAACGCATTGAAGGAGGTGACGTAGCGAAAACGCCCAAAAAACTTGCCTTTGTATTCAGGAATCTCAACGCAGGAATAAACCCGAAGTAAGTACTCGATGGTGAAGACCCCCACCGCAATCGCATCAAGCACCAGGAATTCCATGTTGAGCACATAGTGAACACTTTCAACGGATTCCATCACCACTTGAACGACAGAGATGACAACCCAAAACACAATGAAGTTGTCAAACATGATGTGCAAGTTGCCACTGGTTTCAGTGGGGTTGATCAGGGCGTTAATTTTTTGCTTGAAAGTCTTGCCCTCGTTGAGCTTTGCGAACTCGTGATAAGCAGGAATCAGCACCCTGAAGAGCTTCAAAATCCGCAGCAATCGCAGGAATCGCAACATGCGAAGGTCAACTGGGAATAAGGCGTGCAGGTAGTAAGGCGCAATCGAGGCCAGGTCGATCAAGGCAAAAGGGCTGAAGATGTATCTCAGAACGGGGTACTTGCTGTCTTTGAATTCGTGATCGACCGAGGCCAGCACAAGCCGAGTCATGTATTCGACGGTGAAAACCACCACGGAAAACAATTCAAAGAGACTGAATAGATTTTCTCGGCCGGTGTAAACCTGCGGAATATGCTCGCAAACCAAGGCCAACAAGTTGGCCACGATCAAGTAGCCCACCCACTTCTCTACCTTTTTGGCATGATTGCCTGGGATGTCGGGGTCCAAAAGCCAGGCATAAAGCCACTGTCGCAATGGCAGATTGGTTGGAATGTTGGGGGTTTCTTGGGATCCAGTGATGGACTGGGCGGTGATTTGGTCGTAGGACTTGGTCATGTCAGGCTCCAGTTTCAGAATTCGACTTCGCCAATGCTGATCGTGTAACCACCACGATCACAAACCTTGACCTGCAACACTCGAGAAATTTCTAAAGTGGTGTCATTAGAAAAGTTCACTACATTGACGGGTGTGGCTGAACCAGGAGGATTTGGGTCAACTCGCTTGATCACCAAAGCGCCTGAGGTTGAGAGGTCGCCAGCAACGCAGGCTTCAATCAAACCCAGTGGACCGCCTTGGTATGGATTGGTCAGGCGCGCCAATTCAGGAGTTTGCTTGAGCGCCTCGTAACAGGCTCCCCAATTGTGTGCGGCTTGGCCCTCACCTGAAGTCTTGGCACAGGCCTCCGGCTTGGAATCAGGTTGGCTGCGGCTGGC
>JBEAMY010000009.1:0-3900 GCA_041165725.1 Pseudomonadota bacterium | reverse complement strand
GTTTGGGTTTGCAAGGCACAGGCTTTGAGCATCTGATCAAATCCTGCTGCAACCAGAGCTTGCATTGCACCATGAACTCGACTACACAAACAGTGCGCCCAGTCACTCAGGAGGCCCCCAGCCCGCCGAGCCTGGCAAGGGCTTGCCGTTTTTGGTTCAAGCTGGGTTGCCTCAGCTTTGGTGGGCCAGCAGGCCAGATTGCCATGCTGCATCAAGAGTTGGTGGTGCGTCAGCGATGGATTTCAGAACGGCGTTTTTTGCACGCCCTGAATTACTGCATGGTCTTACCCGGCCCAGAAGCACAACAACTCGTCACCTACATGGGTTGGCTGATGCACAAAACCTGGGGCGGTCTCATTGCGGGCGCGCTGTTTGTCTTGCCCTCTTTGGGCGTCTTGGTGGTGCTGTCGTGGCTTTATGTGACTTATGCGGATTGGCCCTGGATCAGCCATGCTTTCGCAGGCATCAAACCGGCCATCGTGGCCATCGTGGTGCACGCTGCATATCGCATTGGCGGGCGAGTCCTGACGCACCCCGGACTATGGGTCTTGAGCCTGTGCGCTTTTGTCGCCATGGCCATCTTGCAATGGCCATTCGCACTCATTCTTGCAGGCGCCGCGGCCATCGCTTGGTTATGGTCGCGCATGGCCCCTGAGGCCTTCAAGGCCAAACACCATTTGACCCCTGTAGTTTCTGCCGAGCACGCCAAGGCTTGGATTGACGACGACACACCACTGCCACCCCATGCACAAGGCAGCGTCGGGCGCAGCGTGCGTGTGGTGTGCGTGGGGTTGTTACTGTGGGCTTTGCCCCTTGCGCTGGTGTGGGCCGTGTTGGGTGGTGCTCATTTGCTCACAGACTTGGCTTGGTTCTTCACCAAGGCTGCCTTGCTCACGTTTGGTGGTGCGTATGCGGTATTGCCCTATGTGCACCAGGGCGCAGTGCTTGAATACGCTTGGTTGAGTTCGGCTCAAATGATGGACGGCTTGGCCCTTGGAGAAACCACTCCCGGCCCATTGATCATGGTGGTGGCTTTTGTGGGTTTTCTTGCCGGTCATGCTCATGCCACGGCGGGCAGTTCAGACGCGTTCGCTTGGGGTTTGCTGGCGGCCGCTTGGGTCACTTGGTTCACTTTTTTACCGTCCTTTGTTTTCATCTTGGCGGGTGCACCGTGGGTGGAGCGCACGCAAAATCAACTCGATTGGACCGCACCACTGGCAGGCGTATCGGCCGCTGTGGTGGGTGTGATTGCGCACCTGGCCTTGAGTTTTGCCCAGCACGGGTTTTGGCCTCAAGGCTGGTCTGGCCCCATTCAATGGGGGGCTGTCGCCATCGCCGTGCTGGGTCTGGTGGCCTTGGTCAAATTCAAGCGCAGTGTGCTGGAACTCATGGTCTGCAGCGCCCTAGCGGGCTTGATCCTTCATGGCCGATAAGATGACACCATGCCCCAATCCAGGTCTTTCAAAATTCCGCAGTCGGTGCTGGTGCTCATTCATACCCCTGACCTTGAGGTCTTGTTGATTCAGCGCGCCGATGCCATGACTTGGCAATCGGTCACAGGGAGCCTGGATCAATTGAGCGAACCCTTCGCCGCCGCCGCTGTGCGCGAGGTGATGGAGGAAACCGGGATCGATGCCCTAGCGCCTGGCCACCGTCTGATCGACTGGCAGCTTCAAAACATTTATGACATCTATCCTCACTACTTGCATCGCTACGCACCGGGTGTGTCGCGCAACACCGAGCGGGTGTTTGGGCTGACCATCCCTGGCCGTTTGCCCATACGCCTGAGCCCCGAGGAACATGTGGCGCACCAATGGTTGAATTGGTTGGAGGCGGCCGATGTGGTGAGTTCGGGCTCGAATGCCGAGGCCATTTTGCAATTGCCACAACGACTGAACGAGGTGCCATGAATCCCGTTCGTGTCGTGACCTACAACATTCACAAAGGCGTGCGCGGTACGCGGTGGTCGCCGCGTGTGGAATTGCACAACCTGGCCTTGGCCATGTCCGAGTTCGACGCCGATCTGATTGCATTGCAAGAGGCGCGTCATGCCGTCAGTGCGGCAACGCCAGGCGTGTCTTCGCGCCACCTCGACTCAAACCAGTCACAAAGCCAAGCCCACTTTCTCGCACCTTTGGGCTATGAGGTGGTCTACCAAACCAATGCCATCACCCAAAGCGGCGAGCATGGCAACGCCTTGCTCACGCGGTGGCCTGTGGTGCGCCATCAGCATCACGATGTCTCTGACCACCGACTCGAGCAACGCGGCCTTTTGCACGTTGAAGTCAGGTGTCACGACCAAGCCCTTCATGTCATCGTCGTTCATCTTGGGCTTTTGCCCGGTAGCCGCCGCAGACAGGTTGCACTGTTGCGCGATTTCATCCACCGTGAAATCCCAGACGATCAAGCGGTGATCGTTGCAGGCGACTTCAACGATTGGGGCCCGATGGCGCGTCGATTGCTGGGGCATTCTGGATTCCTGTCGCCTGAACCCGTGAAGACGTTCCCATCGCGCTGGCCTGTGGCAGCGCTGGATCAAGTTCTGGCGCGACGGCTCAAACCCTTGTCGGCCTCGGCCCCCAAGGGCAAAGTTTGGCATCGCATGTCCGATCATTTGCCGCTCATCGCCGATTGGGCCTGGCCCAGGCAAAGGCAGTCCCATGGCTGAGGGCTCTTTCGCGCAATGGGTGGACAAGGCCGAAACCGAATTGGCCCTCAAAGGTGATGCCACGCCATCCGCATGGACCCTGCTTGAAGGCAGTCAGGCGTTTTTCCCAGCGTTGTGCCAAGCCTTTGCGAACGCCCGTCACCGCATTTGGCTTGAGACCTACATCCTTGACGAACACGGTGGTACCGCCACGGTGTTGAACGCATTGGCCGAAGCCGCAAAGCGAGGCGTGGAGGTGCGGGTGCTGATCGATGGCTTTGGCACGCCTGACTTGCCTGCAGCTTGGGTCAAGCGCTGGCAAGAAGCCGGTGTGAACTGGCGCACCTATAACCCGCTGGGGCCAGGCGGGCTGTGGTTCCCCAGCCGCTGGCGTCGCTTGCACCGCAAGCTGTGTGTGGTGGACGATCAATGGGCGTTTTGCGGAGGCATCAACCTCATCGACGATTGGTACGACCCCATACGCCATGAAATCGTGGACCGCCCGCGTTTGGATTATTCGGTTCAGGTCACTGGCGCCATGGTTTCCAAGGTGGCCAGCATCATGAATGAATTGTGGTGGCGCATGGACGTGGCCGAACACCTGCGCGAGCGTGAAGTGGGTCATGCCATAGGTTTGTTGAGGTTGCGAGACTGGCGTCGCTTGTGGCGCAAGAAGACCAGCGCGCATGGCGTACGCACGCTGGTCCTGCGCGACAACCTCACACACCGCAGCGACATCGTTCGTGCTTACCTCGCGGCAATTGGCCGTGCACGCGAAGAAATCTGGATCGCCAACGCGTTCTTCATGCCTTCTCGTCGGGTGCAGCGCGCCTTGGTTCACGCCAGCCGGCGAGGGGTCAAGGTGCGTTTGCTGGTTCAAGGTCGTTTTGAATACGCCTTGCCTTATCGCGCCACGCGCCATTTGTATGCTCCATTGCTTGCGGCAGGCGTTGAGATCTGGGAATACCACGCCAGCTTTTTGCACGGCAAAGTGGCCGTCATTGATGAACGATGGGCCACGGTGGGCTCTTCCAATTTGGACCCACTCAGCTTGTTGTTGGCCCGCGAGGCCAATGTGGTGAGTCGCTTACCAGACGATGCCCGTTCACTCAGGCATGCGCTTTCCAAAGCCCTTTCGGATGGGGCCCAACCGATTGCCGCTGATCAGCATGAAAAGCTCAGCCTCAAAGACCGTCTTTTGGACGCACTCACCTGGCTGATGCTTCGCTTTGCGGTTTGGGCCACTGCTCGAC
>JBEAMY010000008.1:0-5726 GCA_041165725.1 Pseudomonadota bacterium | reverse complement strand
GAGGCCAATCTTCAGTCCGTGTTGCAGCAACCTCAATTGGGCACGGGCCACGCGGTGCAGCAAGCCATGCCTGTGCTCCCCGACGATGGCCTGACCTTGGTCTTGAGTGGCGATGTGCCACTGACGCAAGTCGCCACATTGCAAGCCTTGATCCAGGCCAGCGAAGGCGGACATCTGACCTTGCTCACGCTTGATACCCCCCAGCCAACTGGCTATGGCCGCATCGTGCGCAATGCACAGCACACCGTGCAAGCCATCGTTGAAGAAAAAGATGCCAGTCCCGATCAACGTGCCATCACCGAGATTTACACCGGCGTTTTGGTGGCTCCCACAGCCGATTTGCGCCGTTGGTTGTCCAAGCTCGACGACCAAAATGCCCAAAAAGAGTTCTACCTGACCGATGTGGTCAAACATGCTGTGGCTGAGGGCGCCTCTGTGCACACACACACCACCACGAATGCTTGGGAGGTCGCTGGCGTCAACTCGCCCACCCAACTGGCTGAGTTGGAACGCATCCACCAGCGGCACGTGGCTCAAGCTTTGTTGGACCAAGGCGTGCGCTTGGCCGACCCCCATCGCTTGGATGTGCGCGGTGAGCTGATTTGTGCGGCCGATGTCTGGATCGACGTCAACTGCGTGTTTGAAGGGCGAGTGGAGTTGGGTCAAGGCGTGGCTATCGGTGCCAACTGCGTGATCGCCAACTGCCGCATTGCCGACGGTGCGGTGATCCATCCCTTTACCCACATTGATGGCGAAAAGCTGGGCGTGACAGTGGGTGAAGCCGCGCTGGTGGGCCCCTTCGCCCGTTTGCGCCCCGGCGCACAACTTGGGCCTGAGGTGCACATCGGCAATTTCGTTGAAGTCAAAAACTCAAGCCTGGCCAAGGGCGCCAAAGCCAATCATCTGGCCTACCTGGGCGACGCCACGGTGGGTGAGCGCGTCAACTATGGCGCGGGCAGCATCACCGCCAACTACGACGGCGCCAACAAACACCGCACCGTCATTGAAGCCGATGCACACATTGGCAGCAACTGCGTTTTGGTTGCGCCCGTCACGATTGGTGCAGGTGGGACGGTGGGCGGTGGCTCGACCATCACCAAAGACACCGAGGCCGGCGCGTTGAGCGTATCGCGCGGCAAGCAAGTCAGCATTCCCAACTGGAAGCGACCCACCAAAAACAAATGAGTCACGCCCCGGGCAGGGCAATTCGCGTGTCGAATTTGGCGCGCTTGGTGGCAAAAAAACTTTTGATGTTGCGCACATTCGCGTCTTGTGTGAATAGCCTTTGCGTGAGTGCCAAATAAGCGGTCATGTCGCTCACCTGGACCACCAAAACAAAGTCTGGCCCCGGCGACACCCGCCAACACTGTTGCACTGCGGGCTCTGCCACCGCGCGGGCTTCGAAAGCGTCTAGCCATGAGCTCGCTTGTTGGTCCAAGGTCACCTCAACCAAGGCATGAAGACCGTGGCCCAATTTGTCTCGGTTGAGCACCGCCACTTGCCGCTCGATCCAGCCTGCGTCAATCAGGCGCTTGACGCGGCGCAAGCAAGTCGGTGCGGACACATGAACCCGTTCGGCCAAAGCCAGGTTGTTGAGGCTGGCGTCCTCTTGCAAGGCGGCCAGCAGTTTGAGGTCGATGTCGTCGAGTTCCATGTTTGAGTACAATAAAAATTAAATGAAACAGAAAAAATGAAACAAATCATTATTTGGATCATTCTATGAAATAAAAAGTTAAATTAGACAAAATTAAATTGATTTATTTCTTTTGGCTTTGTTTAGCATCGCCCTGTTTTCAGTCATCAGGGGCAAGACATGTGCGGCATCGTTGGCGCGGTTTCCATGCGCAACATCATTCCGGTTCTGGTTCAGGGGCTTCAGCGCTTGGAGTACCGCGGCTATGACTCCTGTGGCGTGGCGGTGCATGCGGCGAGTTTGGCTGGGCACTCAGGAGGCTTGCAAAGGGCGCGCAGCACCGCTCGCGTGGCCGAATTGATCGAACAAATGCAGTCTGAACCCATTGAAGGAGGCACAGGCATTGCACACACGCGTTGGGCCACACACGGTGCGCCTGCGGTGCACAACGCGCATCCACATTTCAGTCATGGCCCAGGCGCTGCACAAGGCAAACCGGGTCGAGTGGCATTGGTGCACAACGGCATCATCGAAAACCATGAAGAACTTCGCGCAGCGCTTCAAGCCAAGGGCTATCAATTCGCCAGTCAGACCGACACCGAAGTCATCGCCCACCTTGTTGACAGCCTTTATGAGGGCGATGTATTCGAAGCCGTCAAGGCTGCGGTCAAGCAACTGCATGGGGCTTATGCGATTGCAGTCTTTCATAAAGACGAACCTCACCGCGTGATCGGTGCGCGCGCTGGCTCGCCCCTGATTTTGGGTGTGGGGCAGGGTGAAACTTTTTTGGCCAGCGATGCCATGGCCTTGGCCGGAGTGACCGATCAAATCGTTTATCTGGAAGAAGGCGATGTGGTCGATGTGCAATTGGGCAAGTACTGGGTGGTTGACCGCTTGCACAAGCCGGTGCAGCGTGCGGTGAAGACGGTGCAAGCCCACAGCGGCGCTGCTGAACTTGGCCCTTATCGCCACTACATGCAAAAAGAAATCTTTGAGCAACCCCGAGCCATTGCCGACACGCTAGAAGGCATTGAAGGCATCACGCCCGAACTCTTTGGCGAAGGCGCTTACACCACCTTCAAGGCCATCGATCAGGTTTTGATCCTCGCGTGTGGCACCAGTTACTACAGTGGATGCGTGGCCAAGTACTGGATTGAGGCCATCGCCAAATTGCCCTGTCAGGTCGAGATCGCCAGCGAATACCGCTACCGAGAATCGGTGCCCAGCTCCAGCACGCTGGTCGTGACCATCACCCAAAGCGGCGAAACCGCTGACACCTTGGCAGCCTTGCGCCATGCACAAAGCCTGGGCATGACCCACACCCTCACCATTTGCAACGTGGCCACCAGCGCCATGGTGCGCGAGTGCAAGCACGCCTATGTCACCCGCGCCGGTGCAGAGATTGGTGTGGCGTCAACCAAGGCCTTCACCACGCAATTGGCGGGTTTGTTTTTACTGACCCTTGCCTTGGCACAAGTGCGCGGACATTTGAGCGATGCCGAAGAAGCGGCCCACATCAAGGAGATGCGTCACCTGCCTGCCGCATTGCAAGCCGTGTTGGCCTTGGAGCCACAAATCATGAGTTGGGCTCAGGAATTTGCAAGCAAGGAAAACGCACTCTTTCTGGGGCGCGGCACGCACTACCCCATCGCGCTGGAGGGGGCCTTGAAGCTCAAAGAGATCACCTACATCCACGCCGAGGCCTATGCAGCGGGCGAGCTCAAGCACGGCCCATTGGCGTTGGTCACCAGCGCCATGCCTGTGGTCACAGTGGCTCCCAACGATGTGCTGCTTGAAAAGCTCAAGAGCAACATGCAAGAGGTAAGGGCGCGCGGCGGCGTGCTCTATGTGCTGGCCGATGGTGACACCCGAATTGAAAGCAGCGAAGGTGTGAACGTGATTCGCATGCCTGAACACTATGGTGTGCTCTCGCCCCTGTTGCACGTCGTGCCCTTGCAATTGCTCAGTTACCACACGGCTTGCGCGCGCGGCACGGACGTGGATAAGCCCAGGAATTTGGCTAAGAGTGTGACGGTGGAGTAGGCGTGCTCAGAGGAACTCTCTATTGAATCCGATTCACTGCGCTTCCAAATGCCCCATCACTTTGCGGGCCAAGGCCATGAAGGCGGCTTTCTCTTCATCGCTCAAAGGCGCCAACACTTCGGCCTGAAGCTCGGCAACCAAGGGGACGAGTTCGGCCATCAACCGTTTGCCTTTGGCCGTCAATTCCAGCACTCGTGCGCGGCGGTCGATCTCGCTCACGCTTCGGCGTATCCACCCTTTTTGTAGAAGCCTGTCGATCACGCCGCCTATGGTGGCGCGGTCAAACGCAATGAGCTGGGCAATGGTGGCTTGGTCAGCACCGGGGTGGTTGGCAATCGCATCCATGGCCGCAAATTGCACCGAGGTCAGGTCAAAGCCAGCCGCTTGCGTGCGCGCCGCAAAGACCTGCATTGAGCGTTGATGCAAGCGCCGGATCAAATGTCCCGGCATTCCCAATGATTCCATGGCGTTTCTCCTGAGCGGATTGTGCCGTAAAAAGGATATTGATAAGCATGCTTACTTTCTGCTAGACTGCAATTAGTAAGCATAAATATCAATTTCAGGAGCGCCTCATGCAGTATTACCAAGACGGGTTCAAGCCCAGCGACCCCCGCATCAAACCCGCCGATCCTGTCCGTGCCGCCATCAATGCCAAGCCCTTGCCCGAGAAAGTCGATGTGCTCATCGTCGGTTGCGGCCCAGCAGGCCTGACGCTGGCCGCACAGTTGTCGGCATTCCCCGAAATCAACACCCGCATCGTCGAAGCCAAGCCAGGCCCCATCGACAAAGGCCAAGCCGATGGCCTCAATGTGCGTTCCATGGAAATGTTTCAGGCCTTTGGGTTTGCCAACAAGGTCAAAGAAGAGTCGTACTGGGTCAACGAAACCACGTTCTGGACGCCCGACCCCAGCAACCCGGCGCACATTCACCGCATCGGCCGGGTGCAAGACGTTGCAGACGATCAATCCGAGATGCCGCACGTGCTGATGAACCAGGCTCGAGTTCACGAGCTCTACCTCGAGTTCATGAAGAACTCACCTTCGCGTTTGGAGCCCGACTATTCGCTGGCGGTCAAAGACCTGCACATCGACACCAGCACCGATGACCATCCTGTGACCGTCACTTTGGAGCGAACCGATGAGGCGCGCAAAGGCCAGCTGGTCACGGTCAAGGCCAACTACGTGGTGGGTTGCGATGGCGCACGCAGCGCGGTTCGCACTGCAATTGGTGGCGAGCTCAAAGGCGATGCGGCCCACCAAGCCTGGGGCGTGATGGACATCTTGGCCAACACCGATTTCCCCGACATCCGCATGAAGTGCCTGATCCAGTCCAAGAGCGAAGGCAATGTGTTGGTGTTGCCCAGAGAAGGCGGCTATCTGTTTCGCTTGTATGTGGAGCTCGATAAACTCAACCCCGATGAGCGCGTGGCCAATCGCAATCTCACCTCTGAACACATCATTGCAGCCGCCAATCGCATCCTCAAGCCCTACACCTTGGACGTGAAAGAAGTGGTGTGGTGGTCGGTCTACGAAATCGGACACCGCCTGACCAACAAGTTTGACGACGTGCCGCCTGAAGAGGCCGCCACCCGCACCCCCCGCGTGTTCACCGCAGGCGATGCGTGCCACACGCACAGCCCCAAGGCGGGTCAGGGCATGAACGTGTCCATGGGTGACACCTTCAACCTTGGCTGGAAGCTGGTGCAGGTGTTCAAGGGCCGCTCCAAGCCCAGCCTTTTGCACACCTATTCGGTGGAGCGTTGGGGCGCGGCCAAGATGCTCATCGACACCGATCACCAATGGGCGCGCATCATGAGCGCACCGCCCGGCGAGTCTGAGCTAGACGGTTCAGACATGCCACGCTTTCAAAAGCAATTCATCAAGAACCTGGTGTTCACGGGTGGCCTGAGCGTGTGCTACGAGCCCTCGCTCATCACTGGTGACGCGCAGCACCAAGCTTTGGCAACGGGTCTGGTGGTGGGCGAGCGGTTCCACTCAGCGCCTGTCATTCGTTTGGCCGACGCTTATCCCATGGAATTGGGTCATGCCGT
>JBEAMY010000007.1:0-3305 GCA_041165725.1 Pseudomonadota bacterium | reverse complement strand
CACTGCTGTACCGACGAATAAATGCCAAACAAAATGCCAATGGTCAGCGCCATGGCGAAGTAGTGCAGGGTAGGCCCACCAAACACCAGCATGGACAACACCACCAACTGCGTGCTGCCATGGGTGATGATGGTTCGGCTGATGGTGGCGGTGATCGCGTTGTTGATGATGTCGACCGTCTCCATCTTGCGAAAGCGCTTGAAGTTCTCGCGCACTCGGTCAAAGATCACCACGGATTCGTTGACCGAATAGCCCAAGACCGCCAGCACGGCGGCCAACACGGCCAGAGAAAATTCCCACTGGAAAAACGCAAAAAAGCCCAGAATGATGATCACGTCGTGCAAGTTGGCGATGATGCCCGCCACTGCGTATTTCCATTCGAATCGGATGGCCAGATAAATCATGATGCCCACCACCACAAAGGCCAGCGCCTTGAGGCCGTTGGTGGCGAGTTCGTCGCCCACTTGCGGGCCCACGAATTCGGTGCGCCTGAGCTCAGCCGCAGGGTCTTGGCTGCGAACCAAGGCCATCACTTGCTCGCTTTGCTGCGCTGAGGATTGACCTTTGATCGAAGGCAGGCGAATCATCACATCGCGGGCTGAGCCGAAGTTTTGCACCACGACATCCACATAGCCCAATCCTTTGATGCCTTCTCTGAGCGGATCGAGTTCAGCGGGCTTTGAATAGCTCACTTCCATCAGCGTGCCGCCGGTGAATTCCACCGACAAGTGCAAGCCACGGCTGAAGAGGAAAAAGACCGCAGCCAAGAAGGTGACGAACGAGATGACGTTGAACACCAGCGCATGGCGCATGAAGGGGATGTCTTTGCGAATCCGGAAAAATTCCATGGCTCAAGCCTCCGCGCGCCACACTGTGCCAATCGACACAGTTTTGAGGCGCTTTTGTCGTCCATACCAGAGGTTGACGATGCCGCGTGAGAAGAACACGGCCGAGAACATGCTGGTGAGAATGCCCAAACAGTGCACCACGGCAAAGCCGCGAACCGGCCCCGAGCCAAAGGCCAGCAAGGCCAGTCCGGCAATCAGGGTGGTGACGTTGGAGTCAAGAATCGTGGCCCAGGCGCGCTCATAGCCCTGGTGGATGGCAGTCTGTGGCGCTGCCCCATTGCGAAGTTCCTCACGGATGCGCTCGTTGATCAGCACGTTGGAGTCAATGGCCATGCCCAGCACCAGCGCCATGGCGGCCATGCCCGGCAAAGTGAGCGTGGCTTGCATCATGGACAAGATGGCCACGAGCAGCATGAGGTTGACGGCCAGCGCCAGCGACGAGAAAAGCCCAAAGAGCATGTAGTAGACGCACATGAATGCGGCCACCGCCACAAAGCCCCAGGTCACGCTGGAAAAGCCCATGGCAATGTTCTCTGCGCCCAGGCTGGGGCCAATGGTGCGCTCCTCGATGATTTCCATGGGTGCGGCCAATGCGCCAGCGCGCAGCAGCAATGCGGTGTCTGCGGCTTCGACCGTGGTCATTCGGCCAGAAATCTGAACCCTGCCGCCACCGATTTCCGATCGGATCACCGGTGCGGTCACCACTTCGCCCTTGCCTTTTTCAAACAGCAAGATGGCCATCCGTTTGTTGATGTTTTCGCGGGTGATGTCTTTGAAGATGCGCGCGCCCTTGGAGTCCAGCGTGAGGTGAACCGCAGGCTCCTGGGTCTGGTTGTCAAAGCCAGGCTGGGCGTCGGTGAGGTTATCGCCGGTGAGCAAGACTTGCTTGCGCACCACCACCGGTTGGCCGTTGCGGTCCAGGTAACGCTCGGAGCCAAAAGGCACTGGGCCTGAGCCGATTTCTGCACTACGGCCTTCTGCAGATTCGTCAACCAAGCGCAACTCCAGCGTGGCCGTTCGGCCAAGAATGTCTTTGGCTTTGGCCGTGTCTTGAACGCCGGGCAGTTGAACCACGATGCGATCCAGGCCTTGCTGCTGAATCACTGGCTCGGCCACGCCAAGTTCATTGATCCGGTTGTGCAAGGTGGTGATGTTTTGTTTGAGGGCTTGCTCTTGCACCTTGAGCGCGGCAGGCGGCTTGAGCAAGGCGCGCAAAACAGGGTCGCTGCCCTGGAGGCCGGGCGTGAGCAAAAGATCTGGAAACTGGGCGCGGATCACCTCGGAGGCGGCCTGTTGCGTTGCGCTGTCACGGAAGCGGATTTCGATCTCTTGCTGGCTGCGAGAGATGCCCGCATGGCGCAGGTTTTTGTCGCGCAAGGTGGATCGCAAATCACCCGTCATGGCTTCAATCCGTTGGGTGAGGGCTGCGCCCATGTCCACCTGAAGCATGAAATGCACGCCACCGCGCAAGTCCAGGCCCAAGTACATGGGCGCTGCGTGCAAGGCACTCAGCCAGCCCGGCGTGCGAGGAATGAGGTTGAGTGCCACTACATAAGCCGGGTCTTGGGCATTGGGATTGAGGGCTCCCTGGATCGCGTCTTTGGCCTTGATCTGAGCATCGGTGCTGGCCAGCCGCACTTTGAGCGAAGCGCTCTCAAGGCTCATGGCCTCAATGGCGATGCCTGCAGTTTGCAAAGCCGATTCCACTTTGGCTTGAGTGGCTGTATCGATCTTGACTGTAGATTTGCCCGGTGAAACCTGCACAGCGGGGGCTTCGCCAAAAAAATTGGGCAAGGTGTATAGGCCACCGATGATCAGAGCCACCGCAATGACGATGTATTTCCAGAAGGCGTAGCGATTCATGCCGGATGCGCCTAATAGGCGAAGAAAGACCGATGGGACTCAAGGGGTGCGCCAACCGCGCCACCCTTGAGGGAGGGCATCACTTGATGGTGCCTTTGGGCAAAACCTGGATCACCGCATTGCGCTGAACCACGATTTCAACGCCACTGGCAATTTCAAGGTGCAAGTAGCTGTCGCCCATCTGTGTGATCTTGCCAAGCAGGCCGCCTGCTGTGGCGACTTCGTCGCCCTTGGAGAGGGCTTCGAGCATGGCTCGGGTTTCTTTTTGGCGCTTCATCTGGGGCCGGATCATCACAAAGTACAACACGGCAAACATGAGCAGCAAAGGCAACATGCTCAACAAAGGGTTGCCTGCATCGGCGCCGGCTGCGGCTTGGGCATAAGCGTTGGAGATCAACACACGGGCTCCTTGGGATAAATGTGGGTGAGGTGGCAAAAGCAGCCACGGAAATCAAGCCAGGCATTGTATGCGCCGGCCCTCCTGCTTAAGATGTCCCCATGCATCCCTCCTCTCAACAGGGTCATGGCAAATCTCATGACCACGATCACGACCATGACCACGATGACCACAGCCACTTGAGCGAGCAAGAGGCC
>JBEAMY010000006.1:0-9886 GCA_041165725.1 Pseudomonadota bacterium | reverse complement strand
CGCCTTCGGAGATGTGCTCGTATTCACCCAAAATCACAGCGCCGACTGAATCGCGCTCGAGGTTGAGGGCCAGACCGAAGGTGTTATTGGGGAATTCAAGCATCTCACCCTGCATCACGTCCGAGAGGCCATGAATGCGGCAAATGCCATCGGTCACCGAGATCACGGTGCCCTGATTGCGCACGTCGGCACTGGGTTGCAGGCCTTCGATGCGGCTTTTGATCAGCTCAGAAATTTCTGCGGGATTGAGTTGCATGACTCTTTCCTTTTCCTTTTAAAAACGCTTGCCCAAGCCTGAACTCAGACAGTGAGCGCCACTTTCATTTGTTCGAGACGGGCCTTGACAGAGGTATCGAGCACCTCATCACCGACCACCACACGGATGCCACCGATCAGATCGGCTTGCACGTCCACCGACACATTGAGCTTGCGTCCAAAACGCTTTTCCAAAACCGACTGGACCTGAGCCAGTTCAGCCCCTTCCAGAGGAAAGGCGCTTTGGATGTGCGCGTCAGAGAGGCCTTGCTGTGCATTGACCAGGGCATGGAACTGCCTGGCAATTTCGGGCAACACCGGCAAGCGGTTGTTGTCGATGAGGGTGCGCAGGAAGTTGTTCGCCCGATCAGACATCTTGGACTTGACCACCGAAGCGAGCAAACCAAAAACCTGATCGTGCGTCACCTTGGGGTTGTCAGCAAACTGCTGCAACTGAGGTTGCTCGGCAATCAAGGCCAATTCGTTGAGCCACTCGGCGTCGGCACTGGCCTGCCCACCGGCAGACTTGAACAAAGCCTCGGCATAAGGGCGAGCGATGGTGGCAAGTTCAGCCATGGCTTCCTCTTACAGCTCGGTCTTCAAACGATTGAGCAAATCGGCATGCACACCGGCATTGACCTCTTTGCGCAAGATTTGCTCTGCACCCTTGACGGCCAACACAGCCACTTGGTCGCGCAGGGCCTCACGGGCCTTGACCGACTCTTGCTCGGCTTCGGCTTTGGCAGCCGCAATGATGCGGGCTGCTTCCTCGGAAGCTTTGGCTTTGGCCTCTTCAACCATCACCTGAGCGCGGCGTTCGGCATCGGCCAGCAGTTTGGTGGACTCATCGCGGGTCTTGGCCAGCTCTTTCTCAACTTGCTGATGGGCATTTGAGAGTTCAAGCTTGGCATTTTCCGCAGCGGCGAGCCCTTGGGCGATTTTTTGAGAACGCTCATCCAGGGCACTGGCGATGGGCGGCCACACGAATTTCATCGTGAACCACACCAGGATCGCAAAGACGATGGCCTGAACGAACAGGGTTGCGTTGATGCTCACGGCAACACCTTTCCTATTGGTTGGGCAAGATTACAGCTTGAAGGGGTTTGCGAAGGCAAACATCATGGCGATACCAACGCCAATCAAGAAGGCCGCATCGATAAGACCAGCCAACAAGAACATCTTGGTTTGCAGTTCGTTCATGAGTTCGGGCTGACGAGCAGCAGACTCAAGGTACTTGCTACCCATGATGCCGATACCGATGCAAGCGCCGATGGCGCCCAGACCAATGATCAAACCGGCTGCGAGGGCAACATAGCCAAGAACGTGTTCCATTTGAAGCTCCTAGAGAAAGTATGGAAGGTTGAGAAAAAATCAGTGGGCGTCGTGCGCCTGTCCAACATACACCAGGGTCAACATCATGAAGATGAAAGCCTGGAGCGTGATGATCAAAATGTGGAAGATGGCCCAAATGGTGCCAGCGATCACATGGCCAACCGGCAACAAAATGCCAGAAAGGGAAGCTGCTGCTGCACCGCCCATGAGCGCGATGAGCATGAAGACGAGTTCGCCTGCATACATGTTTCCGAACAGTCGCATGCCGTGAGAAACGGTTTTGGCGGCGAATTCGATCAATTGCATGACGAAATTAATGGGCCACAACAGGGGATGGGCACCAAAGGGGGCACAGAAGAGTTCGTGAATCCAGCCGCCAAGGCCTTTGATCTTGATGTTGTAGTAGACGCAGACCAAAAGCACTGAGCAAGACATGCCCAGCGTGGAAGACAGATCGGCAGTGGGAACCACGCGCATGAATGCATGGTGAGGATCATGGCCCATGGCACCGTAAATGGACGACCAGATGGCGGGAACCAGATCGACCGGCAACAAGTCCATGGCATTCATCAGGAAAATCCAGACGAACACGGTGAGGGCAAGAGGCGCTACCAACTTGCGACTTTGGGCGTTGTGAACAATGCCCTTGGCCTGGGAGTCGACCATTTCGACCAAGATTTCGACCGCGGCCTGGAATCGACCAGGAACGCCAGAAGTGGCCCGAGAGGCAGCACGCCACAACAGGAAAGTCCCCAGAACGCCCAACAGGACCGACCAGAAAATGGAATCGAGGTTGTAGACCGAAAAGTCGATGATCCCGCCCATCTCCTTGTTTTGGTAGTGGGTCAGGTGGTGAACGATGTATTCACCGGCACTGGGTGCATGTTCAGCAGACATGTTCGACTCTCATCCTCTCATTTCGGGGCAAACACACGGCGCCAAGCCAGTGCCACCCAATAGACTTTCATCGTTAAGAGCAAGCTCACCAACATGGCAGGCCAACTCAACCTTGGCACCACCCAAGGTGCCGCCACCAATCCCAAGAGGGTCAGAAAGAGCTTGACGCCCTCCCATACCCCCAAGCCCACAGCTGAAGCCATCGGGCTTTTGACCTGCCTCATGCGCCACAAGCCTCTTGCAAACAAAGCCGCCGGAAAGGCAACGATGAATGCGCCATAAAGCGCTGACCAAGCCACTGAAACCTTGAGCGTGACCCCATAAGCCACACCAGCAACCACCAAACCGACCAAACCCTGAGCCAGGATCACCCGCAAAAGCGAGGTGTTGGGCAATTCGCGTCTCAATCGCTGCGCCTCTTCGGCGGACAGGGGCTTGAACGCTTCCTCTTCCTCTGGCTCTGACCAACCATCGCCCTGAGTTTCGAGCCAGTCGCGAGACCGGTACTCCGGCAAATTTGAACTCTGGTTACCCAGGTTTGGCTTCATGGTTGACAAACCCTTGGATGTTCACCCAGGTTCTTGACACCAGGTTTACACCCATTGTGAAAGCCAATCATTGTATGTGATTTGAATGGGGACATTGACCCCACGGCATCAGCGGGCATGTGCATCGAATCGTCAAGGCTTTGCGGCGTTCATAATGCTTTCCCATGAACACCCCCGCCAATCTACCCACTACGGCCTGTTACTTAAATGGTCAATTCCTACCCTTGAATGAGGCACGGGTGAGCGTGTTGGACCGAGGCTTCATATTTGGCGACGGCATTTATGAGGTGGTTCCGGTTTATGGCGGCACCCCATTTCGCTGGGAGCACCACCATGCGCGCATGGCCCGCTCGCTCAAAGAAATTCGCATTCCCCACTTTGACGATGCGGCAACCTGGGCCAAACGGATTGCCCAATTGATTGACCTGCATGCCAAGCACCTGGGGCAAAAAACCAGCGATCTGCAGCAACTGATTTACATCCAGATCACGCGCGGTGTGGCCCCACGCGACCACGTGATCAACCCTGAACTGGAGCCGACCGTGTTCGCCATGATCAACACGATGAAGCCACCCACGACTCAGCAGCGCGAACAAGGCGTGGCTTGCGTCAGCGCTCAGGATTTCCGCTGGGAAAAAGGGCACATCAAGTCCATCAGCCTGTTGGCGGCCGTGCTCGCTCGCGACATGAGTGTCCAGGCCAATGCCACCGAGACCATCATGTTTCGCAATGGTCACCTCACTGAGGCTTCAGCCAGCAACGTGTGGGTGATCAAAAACGGCAAAGTGATGGCTGCCCCAAAAGACAACTTGGTGCTCGAAGGCATCCGATACGGCTTACTTGAAGAACTTTGCGCCCAAGAAGGGCTGAGCTATGAGCTTCGCCCCATCACTCGCAGCGAAGTGATGGACGCTGACGAGTTGCTGCTCACCTCGGCCACCAAAGAAGTGCTGGCCATCACCTCTTTGGACGGCCAACCCGTGGGTCATGGCGCGCAGGCGGGCAAACCAGGCCCGATCTACGAACGCCTGAATCGGGCCTATCAGCACGCCAAGGCTCGTTCGGCCCAGGCACGGTGAAGAACTTCGCATGAATCGCCCCATTCCACCAGAAGAATCGCTGATCGAATATCCCTGCGTATTCCCCATCAAGGTCATGGGCTTGAAGGCTGAAGGCTTTGTCGAGGCCATGACGCACATCGCCCAACAATTCGATCCTGAATTCGATCCGCAAACCCTTGAATTGCGCGACAGCAGCAAAGGGCGTTATCAGGGCATCACGCTGATGATCAATGCCACCAGCCGTGAGCAACTCGACGAGCTTTATCGAACGCTCACCACCCACCCCATGGTGAAAGTGGTGCTCTGAGTCATGGCTTTGACGTCCACTTGGCTGGGTCGCGTGGACTGCGCTCAAACCATCGCGCGCATGCAGTCCTTCACCGCCGAACGCGATGGCCACACCCCCGATGCACTTTGGCTTTGCGAACATGAGCCCGTCTTCACCCTGGGCCTTGCCGCCAAACCCGAGCACCTCTTGGCCGCTGGCGATATTCCGGTATTGCCCACCAATCGGGGTGGACAGGTCACCTACCATGGGCCTGGCCAAGTCGTGGCCTATCCCCTCATTGATCTTCAGCGCGCTGGCTTTTACGTCAAGACCTACATCCACAAACTCGAAGAGGCCTTGATCCGCACGCTGTGGCACTTCGGCGTGGTGGGTCATCGGGTTGCCGGCGCGCCAGGCATTTACGTGCGATTGGACGACCCCTTCAGTCACGCCATGCTGCCCCAACGGCCGCAACACCGTGCGCCGGGCAGCCCTGCACCAGAACCGGATTTCACAGGCGTGGGCAAGATTGCGGCAGTGGGGGTGAAGGTTTCTCGGCACTGCACCTACCATGGGCTGGCGCTGAATGTGGACATGGACTTATCTCCCTACTTGCGCATCAACCCTTGCGGCTACGCAGGCTTGCCTACAGTCGATCTTTCTACAATGGGCATACAAACCGTTGTGAGCGATGTGGCCCAGCTGCTCAGCCATGAACTCAGCGTTCAACTGGCACCCGCCGCCCCACCGCCGCATCCCAAGCCGACACAGGACGCCTCATGAGCCATTCGGACACCCCTTACGACCCGACCGTCAAGCAAAAAGCTGCGGCCAAGCTCTCGCGCATCCCCATCAAAGTGGACACCCAAGCGCCGGTGCTCAAAAAGCCAGACTGGATTCGGGTCAAAGCGGGTTCGCCCAACTCTCGCTTTTATGAAATCAAAGGCATCTTGCGCGAAAACAAACTGGTCACAGTGTGTGAAGAAGCCTCTTGCCCCAACATCGGCGAATGCTTTGGCAAAGGCACGGCGACCTTCATGATCATGGGCGACAAGTGCACACGCCGCTGCCCGTTTTGCGACGTGGGCCATGGCAGGCCCGATCCACTCGACGTCAACGAACCCGACAACCTGGCCAACACGATCGCCCGTCTGAAACTCAAATACGTGGTGATCACCAGCGTGGATCGCGATGACTTGCGCGATGGCGGTGCCGGACACTTTGTCGAGTGCATCCGCAAGACCCGTGAGCGTTCACCCCAAACGCAAATCGAGGTGCTGGTGCCCGATTTCAGGGGCCGTGATGACCGGGCCCTGGAAATCTTGAAAGCAGCCCCGCCCGATGTGATGAACCACAACCTGGAAACCGTGCCGCGCCTTTACGCGCAGGCGCGCCCAGGCAGCGATTACGCATTCAGCCTGAACCTGTTGAAAAAATTCAAAGCCTTGTTCCCGAACATTCCCACCAAAAGTGGGCTGATGGTGGGCTTGGGTGAAACCGACGAAGAAATCTTGCAGGTGATGGCCGACATGCGCGAGCACCACATCGACATGCTCACCATTGGTCAATACCTCGCGCCCACCAACAGCCACTTGCCGGTGCGGCGCTATGTCCACCCCGACACCTTCAAAATGTTTGAAGAAAAAGCCCGTGAGATGGGCTTCACTCACGCGGCTGTGGGTGCGCTGGTGCGATCAAGCTACCACGCTGACCAGCAGGCTCATGCTGCAGGCGTCGCGGGCTGATCAAGCCCGCCACTGCGCAAGCAACTCGCTCCAGCGCGACCTCACCAAAGCCAAATTTTTGGCCTTCACGTGGCCAAAGCCTTTGATCTCTTCAGGCAAGTTGGCCAGTTGCAAGGCCAAGTCCTTTCGGGCTTCCAGATCGCCCTTGAGCAGCTCTTCAATCAGGTTGCGGTATTCACCAATGAGGGCGCGCTCTGTGCGGCGCTCTTCGGTGTACCCAAACGGGTCAAGTGCTGAGCCACGCAAAGCTTTGAAATGCGGCAGCATCCGCAAAGACCAACGCATGAAGCCGCCAAATTTTTGCTTGGTCAGCTCGCCACGCTCGTTGCGCTTGGCCCAAAGCGGTGGCGCCAAATGGTGATGGATCTTGAAGTCCCCTTCAAAGCGATCCGCCACTTTTTGAAGCACGTCGGTCTGGGTGTGCAAGCGTGCCACTTCGTACTCGTCTTTGTAAGCCATGAGCTTAAAGAGGTTGCGTGCCACCACACGGGCCAAGGTTTGAGACCGTTGGCCCACTTTTTCAATCAGCTCTCGATAGCTGTTGGCATAGGCCGCGTCCTGGTACTGGGTCAGGAATTCGGCACGTTTGTCGACCATGCTCTGCAAAGACTCTGGCGCGGTCACGCTGATTCTTTGTTGAGGGCGCAGCAACTCAGCCACTTTGTCGGGTGCATGGGCGGCCCAGCGCCCCCAATCAAAAGCGTGTTGATTGGCCTGCACCTGCACGCCATTGAGTTCCATGGCCTTGAAGATGGATTCACGACGCAAGGGCAACCAGCCCTTTTGCCACGCATAGCCCATGACCATGGGGTTGACGTAAATGCTGTCCCCCATCAAGGAGGTGGCCATGGCATTGGCTTGCAGCGTTCCCAAACCTTGACCCTGCAAGGCCTCGCCAATCGCAGCCACACAGCGGTCGCTGGGGTTTTCCCATTGCTTGCTGTTTTGAATGAACGATGCCGTGGGCGTGCTGTTGGCATTCAAGGCAACACGGGTTCGGCCAGCACCCAAGCGCAGCAGTGTTTCTTTGCCCGCAGCAACGATGGGGTCGCAACCCAAGATGAGGTCCGCCGCAGCCAAGGCCACTCGGGTCGTGCGGATGTCGTCGAATCGGGGCGCAATCAAGACATGGCTCCAAGTGGCGCCGCCTTTTTGGGCCAAACCTGCCGCATCTTGCGTGACGATGCCCAAGCCCTCGATGTGGGCAGCCATGCCCAACAACTGGCCAATGGTGATGACGCCGGTCCCGCCAACGCCGGCGACCACGATGCCGTAGCCCCCGCGCTGTGAGGACTCAAGCAGGGACGGCAATGTGGGTTCGGGCAATGTGCCCAATGCGGCGGGCGTGGGCTGGGCTTGCCGTTGGGATTTTTTAAGCTGTCCGCCTTCAACGGTGATGAAGCTCGGACAAAAGCCCTTGAGGCAGCTGAGGTCCTTGTTGCAGGTGCTTTGATTGATGGTGCGCTTGCGACCGAATTCGGTTTCCAGCGGCTCCACACTGATGCAGTTGCTTTGCGAGGAGCAATCGCCACAGCCTTCGCACACCAATTCGTTGATGAAGACCCGAACGGCAGGGTCCACCATCTTGCCGCGCTTGCGACGACGGCGCTTTTCGGTGGCGCAGGTTTGGTCGTAGATCAACACCGTGCACCCAGCGATGTCGCGCAGTTCGCGCTGGATGCGGTCGAGTTCATCGCGATGGTGGATGGGAATGCCAGCAGGCAGCCCCACCACGCCTTGGTATTTTTCAGGCTGATCGGTCACGATCACCACGCGTCGCACACCTTCGGCCGTGACGCTGTTGGCGATCTGGATGACGCTGTGGCCTTCCGGCCGCTCACCCAGAGGCTGGCCGCCCGTCATGGCCACCGCGTCGTTGTACAAAATCTTGTAAGTGATGTTGACCCCAGCGGCCACGCTTTGACGGATCGCCAACAAGCCGCTGTGGAAATAGGTGCCGTCCCCAAGGTTGGCAAACACGTGTTTGGTGTTTGAAAAATGCTGTTGACCCACCCAAGGCACGCCCTCTCCCCCCATTTGGGTAAAGCCCACCGTGCTGCGGTTCATCCACACACTCATGAAATGGCAACCAATGCCCGCCATGGCGCGTGAACCTTCGGGCACGCGCGTGCTGGTGTTGTGCGGACATCCCGAGCAGAACCAGGGTTGGCGCTCCGCCTTGACCTCGATCACCTCTAATGCGCGCTGCTTGGCTTGAATGTGCGCCACACGTGCATCGAGCAGGGCTTGGGTGTCGGCGTCCACACCCAGCTTGCTGAGTCGTTTGGCGATGGCCTGAGCAACGATGGCAGGCGAAAGGTCTGCAGCAGCGCGAAGCAGGCTGCGGCCACTGGGATTGACGCCCGCATACTCGCCACCCGAGCGGTCACCTTCGGGCTCGTCAAATTTACCCAGGATGTTGGGCCGCACATCGTCACGCCAGTTGTAGAGCTCTTCTTTCAGTTGGTATTCGATGAGCTGACGCTTTTCTTCGACGACCAAAATTTCTTGCAGGCCCGTGGCGAATTCGCGCGCAGTCTGAGCCTCAAGAGGCCACACCACCGACACCTTGTGCAAGCGAATGCCCAGCTGTCGGCAACGTTCATCGTCAAGGCCCAGATCCAGCAAAGCCTGTCGCGTGTCGTTGAAGGCTTTGCCACTGGCGATGAGACCAAAGCGGTCTTTGGCGCCTTGGATCACATTGTGATTGAGCCGGTTGGCGCGGATGTAGGCCAGCGCTGCATACCACTTGTGGTTGAAAAGCCTTGCCTCCTGGGTCAAGGCGTCGTCGGGCCAGCGAATGTGAATTCCACCTTCAGGCATGGGGAAGTCGGGCAAAACCACCTGAACTCGGCCAGCGCTCACGTCCACCGAAGCGCTGGATTCAACGATTTCCTGGATGGTCTTCATGCCCGCCCATACGCCAGAAAAACGGCTCATGGCAAAGGCATGAACACCGAGGTCCAGAATGTCTTGCACCGAGGCGGGGAAGAACACCGGCAAACCACATGCTTTGAAGATGTGGTCGCTTTGGTGGGCCGCCGTGGAGCTTTTGGCCACGTGGTCATCACCCGCGACGGCCAGCACGCCACCCCAAGGGGTTGTGCCAGCCATGTTGGCGTGTTTGAACACATCGGCACAGCGGTCCACGCCAGGCCCTTTGCCATACCAAATGCCAAAGACGCCATCGAAGCGGTTGTCGCCCTGCGGTGCAAAACCCAATTGTTGGGTGCCCCAAAGCGCAGTCGCCGCGAGTTCTTCATTGACCCCAGGCTGAAAAACAATGTCTTGCTTGGCGAGGTGTTCGCGTGCCGACCAAAGGGCTTGGTCGTAGTTACCAAGTGGAGAGCCTCGGTAGCCACTGATGAAGGCGGCGGTGCGTTTGCCTTGCATGGCATCGCGTTGCCTGACCAGCATGGGCAAGCGAACCAAAGCCTGAACCCCGCTCATGAAGGCTGCGCCATCGGGCAAGGTGTACTTGTCGTCCAGGGTGACCGATTCAAGGGCCTTGCGGATGGCTTCAGGCAAAGGTGCGTTCATGGGGTCTCCCAAACAATCTGATGTGGGGCTAGTCTAGGTTCAAGCGCAAGAAATTGCTTTGCTTTTAATGACAGTGTTTGCCCCCATTTTTGAAATATCTGTTCAATAATTGCCCCGCATGGAACAACTTGACCATTTCGACTGGCAAATTCTGAAAGAACTGCAACATGATGCGCGACTGCCTAATACGGAGTTGGCGCAACGCGTGGGCTTGTCCGCACCCGCATGCTGGCGTCGCGT
>JBEAMY010000005.1:0-11211 GCA_041165725.1 Pseudomonadota bacterium | reverse complement strand
CATCCACGATCACCTGCGACCCCTTGAGGACGAGGTGGAGGCCACCGGTCAGCTTGCGCCCGAGCAAGGCAAGGCCTTGCACGAAAAAGCCAAGTCGCTGGGGCTTTATGCGATGAACATGCCCGAGGCTTTGGGCGGTGGCGGTTTGTCCCATCTTGACCGCATTCTTTGTGAGGAGCAGTTTGGCCACACCAGCGACATCCTGATTCGGCGCGCCTTTGGCAACGTTTACGAGCCTTTGCTTCACTGCAAGGGCGAGCAAATCCAACGCTGGTTACAGCCCGCGATCTCAGGCGAACGCACTTGCGCCATCGCCATCACTGAGCCGGGTGCCGGTTCGGATGCAGCGGGCATCAAAACCCGCGCCGAGAAAACCGCCACGGGATGGGTCCTGCATGGGGCCAAGCACTTCATCAGTGATGCCGAGTGGAGCGACTTTTTTCTGGTCTCGGCCCGCACTGGCGAAAAAGAAATTTCGATGTTCATGGTCGACAAAGGTCTGCCCGGCTTCACCGTGGGCAAAGACCAAAAAATGATGGGACTCAGGGGCACCCCTCACATGGAATTGTTTTTTGATGCGGTGCCGTTGGACGAGTCGTGCTTGCTGGGCGAACGAGGCCAAGGCTTCAAACTCGCCATGGGTGCACTCAATGTGGTGCGACTGGCTCAAGTGGGCGCAAGGGCTGTGGGCAAAGCCAGCCATGTGTGCGAACTCATGGTTCAGTGGGCCAATGATCGGCAACAGTTCAACACCCGCATTGGCGACTTCCAAATGGTGCAGAGCATGATTGCCGACAGCGTGATCGAGATCAATGCAGCACGCTGGATGGTCTACCACTCGGCATGGATGCTCGATCAAGGGCATGACGCGCGCGAGCACATTGCGATGGTCAAAGTCCATGCTGCGGAAACCTTGGGGCGCGTCGTGGACCGCGCTGTTCAGGTGTATGGCGGCATGGGCTTTTGCAAGGAATTGCCCATCGAACGCTATTACCGCGACTCGCGCATCTACCGCATCTTTGATGGCACCAGTGAAATCCACCGCGGTGTGATCGCCAAGAGCGCCCTTAAAAAAGGCGCAAGCCTGTTTGAACTTCATCGGTGAAGCGCATGACCACCATGGCAAACAAATTCATGTCGGCAGAAGAAGCCGTGGCCCTCATTCGCGATGGCGACACCGTGGGCCTCATGGGCGGCGGCGGTGGCTTGATGGAGGCCACACATGTGTTTGAAGCGGTTCAGGCGCGGTTCTTGAGCACGCAAACGCCGCGCCAGCTCACGGTCGTTCATGCCTTGGGCATTGGCGACAAAAAAACCAAAGGCATGAATTGCTTTGCACACAGGGGTTTGATCAAGCGCGTGATTGGTGGGCACTGGGTCTGGTCGCCCACCATGCAACAGCTCGCCAAAGACAACGCCATCGAGGCCTACATCCTGCCTGGCGGCGTGAGCAGTCAATTGCTGCGTGAAATCGGCGCAGGCCGACCTGGCCTCTTCACGCACGTGGGCCTGGGCACCGTTTGCGATCCCCGCTTGGGTGGCGGCAAGATGAACGAGGCTGCACAAGAAGACCTGAGCGAGGTGGTCCAGATCGATGGCCGTGAGTACCTGCGCTACAAACCCTTTCCCATTCACATCGCGATTGTTCGCGCGAGTGCGGCCGACGAAGACGGCAACATCAGTTTTGAACACGAAGCCGCCAACCTTGATGCGACGGCCTTGGCTTTGGCGGCTCGCAACAGCGGTGGCAAAGTCATTGTTCAGGTCCAAGCACGTTTGCCCAGAGGCGCACTCAAGGCCAGAGAGGTGCGCATCCCTTCGGCTTGGGTTGACGCCATCGTTGTCGACGCTGATCAGCGCACAAGTTACGACATCGACTTTGACCCAGCCTTCAGCGGCGAACTCATCGCCAAAGCGCGTCAAGACAGCATGGCCAGCGACCTCGCTCGCGAGCAGGCCAATGCGCAATCACAAGCCGACTTTGGCGAGCGTCAAGCGATTGCCAAACGCGCCATCCATGAGCTGTTCAACACCGGTAAAGCCAGACCTGTGGTGAACTACGGCGTGGGCATTCCAGATGCCGTCGCCAGGTTGATGGCCGCTCGCGATGAACAGCACCGCATTTATCAAACCATTGAACATGGCACCTATGGCGGCACGCTCATGGATGGCGTGCTCTTTGGCTATGCGCGCAATGCCACCGCCATGTTGGATGCGCCCACGCAGTTTGACTTTTATGCGGGCGGTGGCTTGGATGTGGCGTTTCTTGGCTTTGGCGAATTTGACGCCCATGGCAATGTGAACGTGAGCCAACTCGGTGGATTGGCCGTGGGGCCTGGCGGCTTCATTGACATCGCTCAAAACGCGCGCAAGGTGGTGTTTTGCGGCACCTTCGCGGCCAAGGGTGTTCGCCTGGCCACGGGCGATGGTCAGATGCGCGTGCTGGTTCAGGGCCAAGTCAACAAGCTGGTCAAGTCCGTGGCCCAAATCACCTACAGCGGGCCACAAGGTCTGGTGCGTGGACAAACCGTGCTCTACCTGACCGAACGGGGCAGCTTCAGGCTCACGCCTCATGGTCTGGAGCTTTTTGAAATTGCGCCTGGCATCGACTTGCAGCGCGACATCCTTGACGCGATGGATTTCACGCCCTTGGTGGCTGCCGATTTGCGGGTGATGGATGCCGACAGCTTCAGGCCTTGATGAAGTCCTCAAACCTTTGCGCACAGATGCGGGGTGCGATGCTCACTGGAGCAATTGCTCGCGAATGTCTTTCTTGACGATCTTGCCGTAACCCGACTTGGGCAAGGCCGACCAGAAATGGACCTGACGCGGCCAACGGTATTTGGCGCATCGCCCCTCCAAGTGAGCAAAGAGTTCGGCCTCGGTCATGGTTTGCCCTTCGCGACAAACGATGACGGCAGCGCCGATTTCTCCCCACTGTGGATCGGGCAAGCCCAGCACCGCCACTTCAAGCACAGCAGGATGGGTGAGGATGACTTCTTCCACCTCGCGCGGATAGACATTGGAGCCACCTGAGATGTACATGTCGGATTCACGCCCGGTGATGTAGACAAAGCCTCTTTCGTCCATGCGCCCCAAGTCGCCCGTGTGAAACCATCCTCCCCTCAAGGCTTTGGCACTGGCCTCAGTGTTGTCGTGATAGCCATTGAACACGGCTGGCCCACGGCAGCAGATTTCGCCCACTTCGCCAGCAGGCAGGATGCGGCCTTGTGCATCCTGAATCGACACCTCAATGCCTGTGCGTGGACGGCCACATGAACCCACATTGGCATTCGGCGAGTGGTCGTTGTCATCGTGTTGATCGGGCCGCAAGACAGTGATGTTGCCCGTCACTTCGCCCAAGCCAAAGTACTGCACCAACACCTTGCCCAATTTGCGCAATGCCAATTGCTGGTCGCTGCGATACATGGGAGCGCCCGCGTAAATCACGAACTTGAGGCTGCTGTGGTCGTACTGATCCACCGAAGGGTGTTCCACCAAAGTTTTGACGATGGTGGGCACAGTAAAGAGGTTGCTCACCTTGTGGCGTTCAACCAGTTGCCAAAACACCTCAGGGTCTAGGCGCTCGCCCGGCATGAGCACCGTGGCTGAACCACGGGCCACGTTGAGCAAGGCATGAATGCCAGCGCCATGCGAAAGCGGTGCTGGCGCAATTGAACAATCTCGCTCGGTGGTGCCCGGAATCAAATCGGCCAAATGGTTGGTCACGACAAAAGCCATTTGCCCATGGGTGAGCACACCCGCCTTGGGCCGCCCTGTGGTGCCTGAGGTGTAAAAGAACCACAGCGGTGTGTCGGGGTGAACGCATTCGCTCTCGAAAGTCCGGCCAAGATAGGGCGCCAGCAAAGCCTCGTGACTCAAGGCGGTGTGGCTCTGGCCCAAGACGGGATCGCTCGCATGGGTTTCACCCATCAGGATGACGTGGCGCAAGCTGGTCGACGATGCCCTCACTGCCGCCACATGGTCTTCAAACCCACGCTCGGCCATCATGACCACCGCTCCGCTGGACTGACCGAGGTAGGCGACCTCGGGGGGCGCAAGTCTGAAGTTGGTGGGCACCCAAACACAGCCCATGCGAAAAGCCACCCATGCGCTTTCAAACATCTGCAGGTTGTTGCGCGAATGAACCAGGATCTTGTCGCCAGGACGGATGCCCAGTTCATGCAGCGCATGGGCCATGGCATCGACGCGTCGGTCGATGTCGCGCCAGCTGGTGCGCTGCTCCCGGTGGATGAGCCCTGGCAGATCGGGAAACTGTCTTGCAGTTTGGCGCAGCAACTCCGAGAGGTTCATCGCCTGAGTCAGGCGATCGGTCCCCAACACAGGGGGCTGGCTCATGCGGCCTCCAGCACACTCAGGTAATTGGCGACTGCCGCACCACCCATGTTGAAGACAGCACCCCGTTGTGCGCCGGGGACTTGCATGTCGGCGGCGGTGCCGCTGAGTTGCATGGCCATCATCACGTGCTGTGACACACCGGTTGCGCCAATGGGATGACCCCGAGACTTGAGACCACCCGATGGATTGACCGGCAAACGGCCGTTGTGCAGGGTGATGCCCTCTTGCAGCACGCGCCCTCCCTGACCGTGCGCAGCCAAACCCATGGCCTCATAGGTCAACAACTCAGCCACGGTGAAGCAGTCGTGGGTTTCCACCACATCCAGATCGTCCAGCGCAATCCCCGCATCGGCCAAACCTTTTTGCCAAGCCATGGCCGTGCCTTCAAAGCGGGTCGGATCGCGGCGCGACAAAGGCAACCACTCGTTGACTTGAGTGCGTGAGGCCCAGCGCACCACTGGGCCAGAGCCTGTAGGCGTCAGCGACAAGACCAGCGCTGCTGCACCATCGGAAACCAGCGAGCAGTCGGAGCGCTTGAGCAAGCCCGCCACCACTGGATTTTTCTCGGACACCTGGCGGCAAAAGTCATAGCCCAGATCGCGTCGCAGGTGGGCCCAAGGGTTGCGAGTGCCATTGGCGTGGTTCTTGGCGGCAATCTGTGCGAGCGAGTCGCTGGGGTCACCAAAGCGTTCGGCGTAGTGTTGCGCGATGGTGGCAAAGATGCCGGCAAAGCCACCGGGGCGGCCGGCCTCCTCTTTGACGTAAGAGCACTTGAGCAAAACCTCGCCGATCTGGGCGTTGGGCAAGGTGTTCATTTTTTCCATGCCCACGACCAGGACCCGTTTCATCCGCCCACTTTGCAAGGCATCCAAGGCCGACCAAATCGCAGCCGATCCAGTGGCGCAAGCATTTTCCAATCGCACCGCTGGCGTGTGGCGAAACTCGGGCATGGCCAAGGCGGCGGTGGTGGCGCTGAAGTCCTGAGGCACAAAGCCCGCATTGAAGGTGCCCACAAAAATGCCATCGATGTCAGACGGTTCAACCTGGGCCATTGCCAGCGCAGGCAAGGCGGCATCGCGAAAAAGCTGTTCGAGGTCCAGTGCGTCGTGTTTACCGAATGGGGTGTGGCCCCAGCCAACGATCAAGGGGGATTGCATGACAACTTCCAATCAACATTTGGGATCACTAAATGTAATCTGACCCCAATTTTCTCAGTTGTTGGAGGGCGCGGTTGAAGGCGGTGGCGGGGTCGCGCACGTCGAGGTGGGCGGTGTGCCATCCGGCCCGTTGCGCGCCTTCGATGTTGCGCAGTTGGTCGTCAACAAACACAAGGGCTTGGGGTGGGAGTTGGAGTTCTCGTTCGCACAAGGCATAGGCCCTGGGGTCGGGTTTGAGGATGCCGGTGTAAGTGGCATCGATGATCACGTCCACGTCGCGCATGAGGGCCAATCGCTCGCGCAACTGGGTGCCGTAAAACAAATCGAGTTCGTTGGAGAGGATGGCCACGCGAAACCCCATGGCTTTGGTCGCTTTGACGGCCTGGAGGGCTTCGGGCCTAACGATGGCATCGGGCTCGGCACCGCGTGCGCGCAAGACCAAGGTCTGCATGTCGCGCCAGTCTTCTCCCAACAAACGCCCCACCTCTTGGCTGCGGCGCAACCAGTAATCGCGCTCACTGATGCGGCCCGCTTGCATGTCGCACCAAAGGCTGTCGCTGTGCTCATCAAAAGGTCCACGCCAGGTCAAGGTGCCCGCAGGCAATCCCAGTGCTTTTTCGCTTTCCGAATGCGTTTCAAAGAGCGTGCGCGAAATCACGCCGCCAAAGTCGAGCACCAAAGCAGCGCGCGATGCGCTCATGCACGGCCTTTGCTGACCCAGCCCCGATCGCACCAGTCGTCCAACACAGCCAGTGCAGCCTTGGCGAAGGCAAGATCGTTGATGTGCGCGTCAACAGCCTGCACCTGTGCAGGTTGACAATCGGATTCGAGCAAGGTGTCGCACAAGGCTTTGAGACCTTGGGCATCGTGCAAAGGCGCGCCAGGCCTGTCCCATTCTTCGATGCCCGCCAAAGGAACCAGCAAGTGCGCCGGTCCCTTGGCTTGCCGCAATCGATGGGCCATCTCGTGGGCCACGGCTTGACGCATGGCTGGATCGATGACGACCGAGGCAATCAATCGATTGTGTTCGTGTGATGGCTGACCCGCAAACCGTTCTGGTTGCTTGCCCCATGCGGGGTAATCGACCATGTCGGTGGCACCTGGTGCAACGATGAGGGGCACACCCGCATGCGCTGCCCCCAAAAGTCGATTCGGACCCGCACTGACCACTGACCCAGCCATCTGGTTGACCAACTCTTGCAGGCTGAAGTCCATGACGCAAGCGAACTGGCCTTGTGCCGCCAGCGATTCAAATGCACGTCCCCCCATGCCAGTGGTGTGAAACACCGCCAGTTCAAAACCTCGACGCTCCAACTCGGGTTTGAGGTGAACCATGTATTTCAGCGCACTGGAGCCCAGCGAGGTCATGCCGATCACCGGTCGATCAAAGCGAGGCGCATGGGCCACACGGCATGCACCAACCACAGCTCCTGCCGCTTGCGCCAACGCGGAGCGACAAAGGCTGTTGAGTCCATACAGGCCACCGGCCCACAAGACCATGATCAGATCGGGTGGAATGCGCTCAGGGGGCAAAAGTGGCGAGAACGACACGGTGGAGAGCACCACTTTGGGCACACCCAAGGGCAAGCTGCTGGCCACGTCCAACGACAAGTCGGTGCCCATGGTGCCGCCCAAACACAACAAGCCATCGATTTGGCCTTGGGCATGGGCTTGTGAGGCCAATGCGCTGGCACCCTGAGCCATCCATGACATGGCGCTGTTTTCGTCGCCACTGTCCATCACGGCTTGCAAAGTCTTGCCTGCCGCTTGGGCCACTTGGATGTTGCTGATGTCGCTTGCGATGCGGCCCGTTCCCAGCACGCCCACGTCCATGATGGTGGGCTTGCCACCGGCTGCAACCACTTGTTCGGCCATGAAAGCCACTTCGTCGCTCTTGGTGTCGACCGTGGCAACGATGAGGATTCTGGGCGAGGTGGAGGCACTCATGCACGGCCCTCCTCAACGGCAGCAAAAGCAGATTCCAATGTGTCGCAGAGCAAATCGATTTCTTCTCGCGTGATGATGAGTGGCGGCGAAAGAATGAGGTTGGGCCCAGAGACCCTGACCATGAGCCCAGCCTCATAGGCAGCTTTGGCCACACGCCCAGGCTCGGTGCTGGAGCGGGTCATGGGCGTGCGCCGTGCCTTGTCGGTGACCATCTCAATGCCCACCATGAGACCTATGCCTCGCACATCGCCCACCATCGCAAATCGATCCACCAGGGTGGCCATGCGCTGCTGGAGGTGAACGCCCAAGCTTCGCGCATTGCCCACCACATCAAGGCGTTCAATTTCGCTCAAGGTCGCCAAAGCGGCCGCGGCGGCCACGGGGTGAGCGCTGTAGGTGTAGCCATGCGAGAGCGCACCCGCACCTGTGGTGTCGGCCTCGAAGACCTCGCACACTTTTCGCGCCATTGCCGTCGCGCCCATGGGGATGTAGCCCGAGGTGATGCCTTTGGCCAAACACCAGATGTCGGCATTGACGCCCCAAAGCCGTGTGCCAAAGCACTCGCCTGCACGGCCAAAACCCGTCACCACTTCATCGGCGATGAGCAACACACCATGACGGTCACAGACCTCTCGTACTAAGGGCCAGTAGTTGGCGGGAGGGACGATCACGCCGCCCGCACCCTGCACAGGTTCAGCCACGAAAGCGGCCACCGTGTCTGGACCCTGAAAGACGATTTCGCGCTCCAACAATTCGGCGCAGATCTCACCCAATCGCATGGGGTCATCGGTGTAGGGGTTGTGATAAAGCCAGGGCGTGTCGATGTGAAAACAACCCGGCAGCAAAGGCTCGTAAGCACGCCTGAAATTGGTGTTGCCATTGACGCTCATGCCACCAAAGTGAACCCCGTGGTAGCCCTGTCGCAGACTGATGAATTTATAGCGGTCTTTGTCGCCTCGCAGCTTGTGATATTGACGCGCAATCTTGAGTGCACCCTCGACGGCATCGGAGCCGCCGTTGGAGAAAGTCACGGCACCCACACCTTCTGGTGCCATGCACTTGACCAAGGCCGTCGAGAGTTCAATCGCCCGTGGATGGGTGGTGCCACGAAACACGTTGTAAAACGGCAGTTCATCGAGTTGGGCCATGATGGCATCTCTGACCACTCGGTTGCTGTGGCCCAAGTTGCTGCTCCACAAGCCCCCTACGCCGTCCAGCAATTTGTGACCATGAATGTCCCAAACCCATGAGCCCTCACCACGGGCAATGATGTCGGGGCGATTTTTTTGCATGGCCATGGGATGGGCCATGGGATGCCAAAGGTATTTGGCGTTGTCATCGAGCAATTGCTGGGTCTTCATGTCCGTCTTTCAAAGTTGGATCCAGGCGGTTTTGAGTTCAAGGTATTTGTCCAAGGCGTGTAGCGATTTGTCGTGACCGTTGCCCGATTGCTTGACACCGCCCAAAGGCACAGTGATGTCTGGGCCACCATAGGTATTGACGTGAACTACGCCAGCGCGAATGGCGCGAACCATGCGGTGCGCGCGCGACAACTGAGATGTCCATACGCCCGCTGCCAAACCATAGTCTGTGCCATTGGCGAGCTTCACGGCTTGGGCCTCATCGTCAAATGGCATGACGGCCAACACAGGGCCAAAGACTTCGTGTTGGGCAATGTCCATGTCTTCAGTGACGCCAGCGACCACCGTGGGCTGCATGTAGAAACCACCGGGCACTGGCTCAAGACTTGCCCCACCGCAAAGCCGTTGAGCACCTTGCTGCTCGGCGCGAGCCAACATGGTTTTCACCCGCTCCAGTTGCCTCGCGCTGCTCATCGCTCCGATTTCGGTGTCCACCGACAAGGGATGACCCACACGCAATTGCTGGGCCACTTGAATCACCGCCTGAACGAAGTCATCGTGGATGTCGCGTTGCACCAGCAAGCGCGAACCCGCCACGCAGACTTGTCCACTGTTGCGAAACAGGCCCATGGCCGAAACGCGCGCTGCCTGCGCCAGATTGGGCGCATCAGCAAAAACGATGTTGGGCGACTTGCCACCCAGTTCAAGGTAAACCCGTTTGAGGTTGGATTGCGCACTGGCCTTGAGCAGTTGTCGGCCCACTTGCCCTGAGCCCGTGAAGACCAAGGCATCGACATCGGGATGTCTGGCGAGCGCATCGCCAGTGATCGCACCATTGCCCGTCACCACCTGGAGTGCGTCTGCGGGAAGTCCAGCCTCATGGCAAAGCGCCGCCAAGCGCAACAGCGAAAGCGAAGCGTCTTCAGAGGGTTTGAGCACCACAGAGTTGCCTGCAGCCAAAGCGGGAGCGATTTTCCAAGCGGCGATCATGAGTGGGAAATTCCACGGCACGATGACGCCGATCACGCCCACAGCTTCTTTGTGGATCAAGCCCAGCGTGCCCTCTGGCGTGGGAGCGATTTCGCCTTGGATCTTGTCCACACATTCGGCATAAAAACGAAACGTGGTCGCAGCGCTGCCCGGTTCGGCTTTCCAAGCCATGGCGATTTCGGTGCCGTTATCGCGCACGCCCAGCACCGCCAGTTCAGCCTGATGGGCTTCGATGCGATCGGCAATGCGGTGAAGGATTTTTTTGCGCTCGGCAGGGGCCATCCTAGACCACAGGCCTTGCTCAAAGCAGTGACGCGCTGATCGCACAGCCTCATCCACATCCTTGGCGTCGGCCAGCGCCAGTGTGCACAGTGCTTGGCCATCAATGGGTGAGATCACAGGCAGCGTCTGGCCAGTGTGCGAAGGCTTGCCCTTGCCATCGATCAGCAAAAGCTGATCGGCAATGGGTGTGTCGCGGTGGACATCAATGTCGGACTGCTTCATGACAGAGCGCTCAGGTCGTTCAGGTCGTTCAGATGAAGCGGATGTAGTGGTCACGCAAGGCATCACCCTCTAAGCCAGCTGTGCGTTCGATTTCGTGGCGCTTGATGCCCACATGATTGGCCACCAGCCCTTCACCCACGGCATGCACCAAAGCGGTGTCGGCTTCCAATGCATCGAGTGCACCGGCCAAATTGGCGGGCACGCTGTGCGTGGCGTCTTTGTTTTCCAGGCAGTCGCCTGTCTCGGCCGCTTGCAATGGGTAGTTGTGAATCACCCCCAGCCGGGCCGCTTGCAGAACTGCTGCGGTGTGGGTGTAGGGATTGGCGCAGGCATCGCCCATGCGGTGCTCGATGCGTGCACCGGGGCCGGCTTCGGCAGAAAGTCGAACCGTGACACCTCGGTGATCAACCGCCCAGTTTTGCCAAAAGCCCGAGAGGCTGGCTGGCTGAAGCCGTTGATAAGAATTGGTACTGGGTGCGAGCAATCCCGCGAGGGCGTTGTGGTGATGCATCAAGCCAGATGTGCAAGCCAGCGTGAGCGCATTGAATTGAGAGGCGTCGGGCCCACCCGATATGGCGTTTCGACCAGAGGCGTCGGTGAAACTGAAGTTGATGTGAACCCCACTGCCACCCAAAGTCAAAATGGGTTTGGGCATGAAGGTCAACAAGAGCCCGTGGGCAAAGGCGACCTCGCGCGCGAGCAAGCGAAACAAAAAGATGTCGTCCACCGCGCGCACCACTTGATCGTAGGTCAAGGTGAGTTCAAACTGGGGCGAGTCGTACTCGGTGTTCATGCTGTCGATGCGAAACCCGGCCAGCGAGGCTTTTTCCCAGAGCACGTCGGTGAAGCCTCGCGGATCGGCAAATGGCCCAGTGGCATACACATGAGAAGAA
>JBEAMY010000004.1:0-6016 GCA_041165725.1 Pseudomonadota bacterium | reverse complement strand
CCACGGTCTTGGGCAGGCGCTCCAGCAAATCGGGCAAAGGCAGGTTGTGCGAACCAGCGACGCGGGCAAGGGCCGCCTCTTCGGGTTTGCACACATCGATGACAACTGCCTTTTCTTTGTTCATCAATTGGACCGCTTGTTGCGGGCTGACGCCAGAGGATGCGGCCCCCATGAGGTTGGGCCACATGAGCATGAGTCCAGAGCTTGCGGCCAGGGCAATCAGCATCCAGTTGTTGGTCAGGAAGTCCACAGTCGTCCTTTGGGTCAGTTTGATCAAAGATCCACATTCTAGAATCCTGCGATTTCCCCCACAGGCCCAACCCGATTGGGTCTGAATCCGGCCCCAGCGCCAAGGCTAGCGCCCCCAGCCATGGCGATTTTTCAGAGTCCACCATGTACAAGCTTGTTCTCATCCGTCACGGCGAATCCACCTGGAACCTTGAAAACCGTTTCACCGGTTGGACCGATGTGGCGCTCACTGACACTGGCGTGGCGCAAGCCAAGGCGGCAGGCCGTTTGCTCAAGGCCCAAGGTTTTGAGTTTGATCTGGCCTACACCAGCGTGCTCAAGCGCGCGGTTCATACCCTTTGGCATTGTTTGGACGAGATGGAGACCGCCTGGTTGCCGGTTCAACACAGCTGGCGCTTGAACGAGCGCCACTACGGCGCTTTGCAGGGTCTCAACAAGGCCGACACGGCCAAGCGTTACGGCGACGATCAGGTTTTGTTGTGGCGGCGCAGCTATGACATTCCGCCGCCCGCTTTGGAAAAAGCAGACCCCCGCTGGGAGCGGCAAGATCGCCGCTACGGCCCGGTGAGCGATGCTGAGTTCCCCCTCACCGAATGCCTCAAGGACACCGTGGCGCGGGTCGTGCCCTTTTGGAATCAGTCCATCGTGCCCAGCATCCGCTCGGGCAAACGGGTGTTGATCGCTGCGCACGGCAATTCGATCCGTGCGCTGATCAAACACCTCGATGGCGTCAGCGACAGCGACATCGTCAACCTCAACATCCCCAACGGCATCCCACTGGTTTACGAACTCGATGAGCAAATGAAGCCCTTGCGCCATTTTTATTTGGGCGACGCTGATGCCGTGGCTCAGGCCGCCGCTGCGGTGGCGGCTCAGGGCAAGGCATGACCCCAACTCGGGGCAGTTGATCGACTTGCCTGTATATTGGGCACATTCATGTTCACTCGACCCCTTGCACACACCTTATGAAATCAAGCTTCAAGATCCTCAGTTGGGTGGCTCTGGGTGCCTTGGCGGGTTCGCTCACCACCTTCAGTTTGCAAAGCGGCGCTCGTTCGAACTTTTCACCCCTGCCGCTGGAGTCGCTTCAGCAATTTGCCACGGTGTACAGCCTCATCAAGAGCGATTACGTTGAGTCCACCGACGACGAAACCCTGATGAACAATGCGATCTCGGGCATGGTGAGCAACCTTGACCCGCACTCGCAATACTTCGATAAGAAATCGTTCAAAGAATTCCGCGAGGGCACCACGGGCCGCTTTGTGGGTGTGGGCATCGAAATCACCGCCGAAGAGGGCGTGGTCAAGGTGGTGAGCCCGATTGAAGACTCGCCCGCTGAGCGTGCGGGCCTGAAGGCGCAAGACCTCATCACCCATGTCGATGGCAAACCGCTCAAAGGCGTGGGCCTGAACGAAGCCGTCAAGCTCATGCGCGGCATGCCCAACACCAAGGTTGAACTCTCCATCTTGCGCCGGGCCGAGAACAACCGCACCTTCCGCGTGACCATTGTTCGCGAACTCATCAAGACCGTGAGCGTCAAAGCCAAGTCGATCGAAGCCGGCTACGCATGGGTGAGGGTGAGCCAATTCCAAGAGCAAACGCTCAAAGACCTCACGACCAAGCTGACCCAAATCGCCAAAGACGATCCCAAACTCAAAGGCTTGGTGCTTGATTTGCGCAACGACCCCGGCGGCCTGCTCGATGCCGCTGTGGGCATCTCGGCCATCTTCTTGCCCTCAGATGTGGTGGTGGTGTCGACCAACGGCCAGTTGGACGAAAGCAAATTCACCTTCAAGGCCTCCCCCGCCTTCTACTGGCGACGCCCCGGTGCGGACCCTGTGGCCGCATTGGAGCGCGACACCAAAGACCTCTACAAAAAGATTCCTCTGGTGGTGTTGGTCAACGAAGGATCGGCCTCGGCCAGCGAGATCGTGGCGGGTGCTTTGCAAGATCACAAACGCGCCACCATCATGGGCGCACGCACCTTCGGCAAAGGCTCGGTGCAGACGGTTCGCCCACTGACTGCCGATACCGCCGTGAAGATCACCACCTCGCGCTACTACACGCCCAGTGGCAAATCCATTCAGACCAAAGGCGTTGAACCCGACGTGTGGCTGGATGACACCGCTGAAGGATCGCCCTTTGCCATTTTGCGCACCCGCGAAGCCGATTTGGACAAACACCTCTCCAGCGGACAGGGTGGCGACAACACCACCACTGAGGCTTTGCGCAAAGAGCGCGAAGAAGCGATGAAGCGGCTCGAAGAACAAGCCCGCAAATCGCCCGAGTCGGTGCGTTTGCCCGAATTCGGCAGCGAAAAAGATTTCCCGCTCCAGCAAGCGCTCAACCGACTCAAGGGCTTGCCAGTCAAGGCCAGCAAGGACCGCGAGTTGCAAGCCAATGCAGAGCGCAAGGCCCAGAACCCGTCAGAGCGCTGAGCATTGAACGACGACCAGCTGCTGCGGTATTCGCGTCATCTCTTGTTGGATGACCTGGGCATTGAAGGCCAACAGCGCCTGATCGATGCCCATGTGCTGATCGTCGGTGCTGGCGGCTTGGGTTGCCCAGCCGCCCTTTACCTCGCCGCATCGGGCGTCGGACAAATCACGGTGGTCGACCCCGATGTGGTGGACCTCACCAACCTTCAACGCCAAATCGCTCACACCACGCCGCGCATCGGTCAGCCCAAACCTGAATCCTTGGCGCAGGCCGTGCACGACATCAACCCCGAGGTCAAAATTCACACCGCCTTGTGCAAGGCCGATGAAGCGTGGCTGGATGCTGTGTTGCCCAACGTGGACGTGGCCTTGGATTGCAGCGACAACTTTGCGACCCGTCATGTCCTGAATGCCGCCTGTGTGCGCCACCAGGTTCCCTTGGTGAGCGGTGCGGCTGTTCGCATGGATGGGCAAATCACCACCTACGACACGCGAGTGGCCAGCTCGCCTTGCTATGCGTGCATCTTTCCGCCCGATCAAGCGCCCGAAGAAGTGCGCTGCGCCACGCTGGGCGTGATGGCCCCTTTGGTCGGCATCATTGGCACGCTTCAAGCGGCAGAGGGTCTGAAGTTGATGGCCCAGGTGGGCACTTCTTTGGCGGGACGGTTGCTGCTGCTCGATGGGCGAAGCCTGGCGTGGACAGAAATCCGCATGAAACCCAATCCACAATGCCCCGTGTGCAGGCATAGGCACTGAGCGATCCATTGTTGTTTCAGGGCTCAGGCCCCATGGCATGTTCCTCGCCATCGGCGAAAGTCTTTGGGCAATGCTGCAGGAGAACCAAACAAACCTCGACCTTGTCTTTGGGCTTCGCGTTGCAAAGCCATCAGTCTGGGGTTGTGTGGATCTGCCCAGGCGTGCCCATGAAACACCATCCAAGCGGCCACATCCTGACCATTGACCCAGACTGAACCCACCAAGCGTTCGTAAACATCGGTGCCTTGTGGCCAGACCATCACCCATCGCCCCGTGGCCAGCAAAGCGGCCAATGCCTGCCTTGCTTCAGGCCCCCAGTGCTGACAAATCTCTGGCGCATCAAAGCCAGCAAGCCTCACCTTGACGGTGGCCCGCGAAGGCACACGGACCAGCCACACCGTGTCGCCATCGCTCACATGCTGCACCTGCCCCCACCAACCGTTGCGATCGCCCGATAGCGACTTGCTGGGCTGCGTCCAAGCCATGCCGGGCAGCGACAACACCATCAGCATGAGCGTCAGCAAGAGGGTGGGCAACAAGCTCAGCCCGCTGTGGGGCTTAAGGGTCCAGCGATGGTAGAGATTCGGACATGGGGTCATGGTCGGCATCGTGCACCTGGCCTGCCCTTGAAGGGCGTTCAAGACTCAATCATTGATCGACACCCACTCACCCTCTTTGTTGGCTTGGATGGGTTGAGCGACAAAGTTACGAGCGACAACGTTGCTCAAGGCGCCTTGCGCCTAGTGACTGCCCTGGGCGCCATCGCTCAGGTGATGCGCCAGCGTCATCCCTTTACAAGCTTGTGAATGACAATCGAGTCTGTTTAGCGATTCAGAGCACACTCCACCATGACTGCACCCATCGCCCCCGCCGATTGGATCGACTCCCGACACGCCTTGTGGCGTTTGATCATCACGCTGGGCCTAGTGACCCTGGGCAACGCCTGCATGTACACCGTGTCGGTGGTGTTGCCCGCGGTTCAGGCCGAATTTGGGGTGAGTCGTGCCGATGCTTCGCTGCCCTACACCGCCATGATGGTGGCGCTTGGCATTGGCGGTCTCTTCACCGGCAAGATGGCCGATCAGCATGGCATTCAAAAGGTCTTGTGGGTGGGCGCGCTGGCGATTTTTCTGGGCTATTTCTGGGCCTCCAAAGCCGACAGCATCTACACCTTCGCTTTGGCACACGGCCTGCTGCTGGGCCTCTTGGGCAGCTCAGCCACTTTTGCGCCACTCATGGCCGACACCGCTTTGTGGTGGAACAAACGTCGCGGCATGGCGGTTGCTGTCTGCGCCAGCGGCAACTACATCGCTGGGACGATTTGGCCACCCATCGCTCAATGGGGTGTGGCCCATCATGGTTGGCGCGACACCTACTTCGCCATGGGTCTGGTGTGCAGCCTGGGCATGGCTTTGCTCTCGATGAAGATGCGAATCCGCCCACCTGCCTTGGTGCTGCCCACTGCCCCATCGACATCGACCACCGCGTCAGGGTCTGTGATGGACACCACACCCAACCGCCCTTTTGGCCTTTCGATTTCGCAAGCGCAGTGGTTGTTGTGCATCGCAGGTGTGGCGTGCTGTGTGGCCATGTCCATGCCTCAAGTTCACATCGTGGCGTATTGCAGCGACCTGGGCTACGGTGCAGCGAGGGGCGCTGAAATGTTGTCGCTCATGTTGGCCAGTGGCATCGTCAGTCGCTTGGTGTCGGGCTGGATTTGCGACCGCATCGGTGGCGTGCGCACGCTTTTGCTCGGCTCAGCACTGCAAGGCACTGCCCTGCTTTTGTTTTTGCCTTTTGACGGACTGGTTCCGCTCTATGTGGTGTCTGCCCTCTTCGGTTTGTTCCAAGGGGGCATCGTGCCCTCTTACGCCATCATCGTTCGCTAATACTTTCCGCCCGCTCAAGCTGGCGTTCGCGTGGGCGCAGTCATCATGGCCACCTTGCTGGGCATGGCCTTAGGGGGATGGATGTCGGGCAAGGTGTTTGACCTGACAGGGTCCTATCACGCCGCATTTTGGAACGGCATTGCTTGGAATGTGCTCAACCTCAGCATCGCCACCTGGATTTATTTCCGCACTCACGGAAGGCCCCCCTTCATGAGGCGAGTGGCGATTTGATCACCGCAATGCGTTGGCCGAAGTGCAAGCATGCATGTCCTCTTTATGTGCGAGCAAGTGGGTGCGCAGTCAGCCCATCTCGCAAAGCCACATCCATTCTGGTTTGCCAACGCTTCACGCCGTGACGATCCACCCTTCCAGCGCATCGCATTCAGGTAGGCCGTAATGAGGGTGCCCCACCTCATGTTGGCGCAAGGCCCAGGCGGCCTGCACCATGCACAACACCGCATCCAATCGATCACCGCTTGCATCGGCAACCAAGTCATCGTGTTGAGCCGCGCTGAGTTTGAGCCGCATTTGGAGTCGGCCTTTGCCCATGTCCAACTCGTGCAGCAAGTGCTTTCGGGCCAGCAGGCGTTCTGCGGATTGTTTGGCTTTGTCGTCGCTCTTGGAGCTCTTAGGCCCCAAGAGTTCGCGGGCAAGCAATCCTGGATAGGCCTCCAGCGCCACGCG
>JBEAMY010000003.1:0-4377 GCA_041165725.1 Pseudomonadota bacterium | reverse complement strand
ACACTGATCGGGGGCGGTGCCTCTTGGAATAATGCACCCATGCGTCAGTACATTTCTGCAGGGCTTTTGGTCGCGCTGGGCGCCATCAACCCCAGCGCGCAGGCCCAGGTCGCCACCTTGCCCGGCACGGTCCAAGCTGCCTTGCGTCAAGCGCAACTGCCCGCCGATTCATTGAGCGTGGTGGTGGTCCGCGTGCAAGACTCTGTGAACCACGCCCGCTTGTCTCATCAGGCTCAGGTGGCGCGCAATCCTGCTTCGCTGATCAAGTTGGTCACCACGATTTCTGCGCTCGATGTGATGGGCCCAGCCTTCAAATGGCGCACCCAAGTGGCCACCGATGGCACGCTGCAGGACGGCGTCTTGCGCGGCAACCTCTACCTCAAGGGCGATGGCGATCCCGGCTGGGTGATGGAAAAACTCTGGCAATTGCTGCGCCGTGTTCGAGGTCTGGGCATTGATCGCATCGAGGGCGATGTGGTGATCGATCGTTCTGCCTTTGATCTGCCCGCTCACGATGCTGCAGCGTTCGACGGCGATGTGCTCAAGCCCTACAACGTTGGCCCCGATGCTTGGTTGGTGAACCACCATGCGGTGAGTTTGTTTTTTGTGCCTGACCCTGCGGCTCGCGTGGCACGGGTCATGGCCGAGCCACCGATGGCTGGGGTCAACCTGCCTTCGCAGCTGCCCTTGGGCACTGGGCCTTGCGACGACTACCGCGCACGGGTGGACTTGGACATGGATGCGCCCAGCGCAATGCATCCGCAGGGAACCTGGCGATTCAAAGGCAGTTACCCCGCCTCGTGTGGCGAAAAGCGATGGTCGGTGGCCGCACCAACAGGGCCCGCTTTTTCCCAACAGGTGATCAAGGCACTGTGGCTGGCCGTAGGGGGTCAGCTTTCGGGCCAGGTGCGCGATGGCCTGATGCCATCGCAAGCCCAGTTGCGACTTCAAGCCGATGCAGGTCCTCTGGCAGAGGCCGTGGTGCGCATCAACAAATACAGCAACAACGTGATGGCCGACCAAGTCTTTTTGACGCTGGGACGTGCTGCGTCGGCCGAGAGCTTGCCCACCGGTTCGCCTTGGCCGACAGCGACTTGGGACTTGGCACGAACGCAAGTTCAGCGCTGGTGGCAACAACGCCTGCCGCAAAGCCGGGCGCCGATCGTCATCAATGGCTCGGGCTTGTCGCGTGACACCCGAATCGACGCGCAAAGCCTGGCCGAGTTGCTGCACTGGGCTTGGCTTCAACCTTTTTATCCGGAGCTGGCCGCATCCTTGCCCGTGACGGGCAGCGATGGCACGCTCAAGCGCAGCAAGGCGCAAGCCTGGGCTCACCTCAAAACGGGGAGCTTGCGCGATGTTTCAGGCATTGCCGGTTATGTCGATGGGCTCGCAGGTCAGCGCTGGGTGGTGGTGGCCATGGTCAACCACCCTCAGGCCAATCGGGCGCGCCCGGTGCTCGATGCCGTGGTGGATTGGGCCAGCCAGCAGCGATGAGCGTTGGTGAATCAGGCCGCTGCGCGTCGCAAGCGGTCGGCCACGGCCCACCATTCCGATGCGCTCGCGTCCTGAGGAACCTGGGCCACCCAGATTTCGTCCACGCCTTCTTCATCGAGTTCGCGCAAGCAGGCGTACAAATCGTGCGCACAGGCCTGTGCGTCATGGGGCTGAATGCGCCAGGGCCCGGTCCAGGTTGAAGGCGGGGCATCGGGCGACCATACCGCCACCTTGGCGTTGGGGTGCATTTCTGTCGCGTGCAATCTGCAACGCGCCAACAAGTCGGTGCGCTCAAGCAAGCGCACCCGTGCACGCGGGGCGTAGTGCGATTCCAGCGTGCCCGATGCACGGGGCGCTTGAGCGCCGTCTTGATCCTGGGCCCACACGGTTTGCCCTGCCCACTGGCTGAGTTGTTCCGCACTGAAATGGCCAGGCCTCAAGATGACCAAGCGGTCCCGCGTGGCATCGACGATGGTGGACTCGATGCCGACTTGGCAATCGCCTCCGTCGACCACGGGAACTTGTCCTGCAAATTCAGCGATGACATGGCTGGCGCGTGTTGGGCTCACACGACCAAAGCGGTTGGCGCTGGGCCCTGCCACGCCATGAACGCCATGCGCACGGGCTGCGCGCAACAGGGCTTGCGCCACATCATGGGCCGGACAACGCAAGCCAATGCTGTCTTGCCCCCCGGCGGCCGAGCTGGCCACACCTGAACGACGCGGCAAGATCACGGTCAGTGGACCCGGCCAAGCCTGAGCCAAAAGCCGCTCCACTGAGGGCGGGCACAGAGCGGCAAAAGCCATGGCTTGTTCAACATCGGCCACATGAACAATGAGGGGGTGATCGCTGGGTCTGCCCTTGGCCGCAAAAATGGCATTCACCGCTTGCGGCTGGTTCGCATCAGCGCCAAGGCCATACACGGTTTCGGTGGGAAAAGCGACCAACTCGCCGCGCGCCCAATGCTGAGCTGCGCGCGCGATGTGCTCGGGGTCAGCGGGCCAAGGTTTGGCGTTTGGATTTGGTGTCGGCGTCATGGCTTCATCGTTTCACCAAGGCGCGATGCCCAATACCTCTGCCGCACACAAAGCCTGGGTGCGTGCGGCCTGAAGGCTGGACGCGGTGAAGGTGAGGTGACCCATCTTGCGGCCCACACGCGGCTCGCTTTTGCCATACAGGTGCAGATGGGCGCCAGGCAAGGCCAGCACGCGCGACCAATTCGGTTCGCGCCAAATGGGTTCGCGAGTTTGGCCCGATGTGCTCTGCCACACATCGCCCAAGAGGTTGAGCATGACCGCTGGGCTGTGCAATCGTGGCGTGACCAAGGGCCAATGGGCCGCACAACGCACTTGCAATTCGAACTGCGACACATCGCAGCTGTCGATGCTGTGGTGGCCGCTGTTGTGCGGCCTGGGCGCAATCTCGTTGACCACCCAATGGCCCAAACGGTTTTGCCAAGGGCCGGGCTGGAGCACAAAAAACTCCACGCACAACACGCCCACATGCGCCAAACCTTGGGCCACGGCCAATGCCGCTTGCGTGAGCGCCTGGCCCATGTCGATTGGCACGGCATCGTCGCCCACTTCGGTCACCGCCAAAATGCCGTCGCGGTGCCAGTTGCGCTGAGGCGGCAAACTCACGCAATGGCCATCGTGGCTGCGAGCAACCAGCACCGAACATTCCCAATCCAGAGGCAACTGCGCTTCAAGCACACAGGTCACAGGCGGCGCTCCGGGCTTTTGCAGGCTTTGCCATGCCGCGTTGAAATCGCTTCGCTTGGGCACACGCACCTGGCCTTTGCCGTCGTAGCCCAATCGGGTGGTTTTGAGGATGCCAGGAAAGAGCGCGTCATCAATCTGCGCGACATCGTTGATCGAATGCAAGACCGCATGCGGGGCAACCGGTACGCCACAGGCTTTGAAGTGGGCTTTCTCGGCGGCGCGGTCTTGGGCAATCGCCACCGAATGAGCGCCAGGCGAAACCGGTTTGAGCTCGGCCAAGGCTTGCAAGGCTTGGGCCGGAACGTTCTCGAATTCGGTGGTGACGGCCTGAACTTGCTGGGCCAGTTGCATCCAACCTGCTGGATCGTCGTATGCGGTTTGCACCAGGCCTTGCGCCACCTGGGCAGCAGGGCCATTGGCGTCGGGGTCCAGCACGATCACCTCAAGGCCCATGGCTTGGGCGGCATGGGCCATCATTCGACCCAATTGACCGCCGCCTAACACACCCAGTGCGTCACCGGGTTGCAGGGCCAGTTGTGACTGGGTGCTCATGCCTGCGGGGGGACCCGCATCTCGCGCGCAGCCTGGGTTTGACGGGTTCTGAATTCGGCCAGTCGCTGGGCCACATCGGGATGGTCATGGGCCAATAACGCCGCAGCAAAGAGGGCGGCATTAGCGGCGCCTGCTGCGCCAATCGCAAAGGTGGCCACAGGAACGCCCTTGGGCATTTGAACGATGCTGTGCAAGGAGTCGACACCTTGCAAATGCCGCGAGGGAACGGGAACGCCCAGCACAGGCACGGGCGTCTTGGCCGCGATCATGCCGGGCAGATGGGCCGCGCCACCTGCGCCCGCGATGATGCAGCGCAAGCCACGCTCAAGCGCGCTTTGTGCGTATGCGAACATGTCGTCAGGCATGCGATGGGCCGAAACCACTTGGGCTTCGTGGGGAATGGCAAACTCTTGCAGAATCTGCACGGCGTGTTGAAGGGTCTCCCAATCGGATTGAGAGCCCATCACCACGCCCACAATGGGTTGAGTCATGAGGCGGCACCGGCAAGGTGGATGGTCTTGTGAATTTTAGGGAAGAACGGACAGCGACATGATCGACGTGACGATGGAGAACTTTGAGGCCGAAGTGGTGACTGCTTCCATGCAGA
>JBEAMY010000002.1:0-2731 GCA_041165725.1 Pseudomonadota bacterium | reverse complement strand
CCGTGTTTTTGATGTCGACCTGACTGGCGGCTTGGGCTTTTTCAAAGTCAGACAAAGGTCCATCGATCCTCACGCCCAGCTGAGACAACATGGACTTGAGGCTTTGCGTGGTGAAGGGCACGGCTGCATCGTCACCCGTTCCAGGCAAGCCCACCACCAGGCCAAAGCCCACGAGCTGGTTTGATCGCTGCGAGGCCACACTCGTCAAATCCTTGACGCGGTCTGCCTTGGCCGCGCTGGAGCCCAGCAACACCACCAGCAGAAAAATGAACGCTGCGAAGTTCTTCATGCTTGTGTTCCTCAAAACGGCCACAGCTTCCAGATGGCATTCGTGCCCCATCCAGGTTTAGAGGCATTGGCCAAAGCGCCAGAGCCTCGATAAGAAATTTGTGCATTCGCCAATCGCAGCGATTGAACCGTGCCATTGGGGCCAATGTCTTGCGGACGAATCACGCCGGCCACCTGAATGACTTCATTGCCTTCAGAAAAGCCCAGCTTCTTTTCACCGCGAACGACCAAATTGCCATTGGCCAGGATGTCAGTCACCGTCACCGTGACTGAGCCCGCCAGGGAGGCCGCCTGATCGGCTTTGCCTGTGCCCTTGTTGGTGGTTTTGGCCGCATTGAGGTTGAGGCCATTCAAAAATGTTCCGTTTTTGGCGATGTCCGTTGCCAATCCAGAGGGCAAAGCCGTGTTGCTGGCATCGCGAGCGATGTCGGTGTTTTGCGACCGGTTGGCCTGAGTCGATTCGCTGAGGATGACGGTGACCAAATCGCCCACTTGGAAATTTCGATTGCGGCCAAACCAGAAATCGGATTGACGGTTACCGTAAATCCCTCCCGTTGGCGCGCGATTGGAGGTGTCTGCAATCGGATAAACCGGTGCAAATTCGGGTGAAGGGGTCAATTGGGTGAGCTCGGGATCGTCCAAAGCTGCACACCCCGACAACACAGCCATGCTCATTGCAAGGCCCATCCAAGACATCATTCGCATGATCAGGGTCCTCACAGGTTTTGGTTCAGGTACTTCAACATGCCGTCCACGGTTTCTATGGATTTGGAGTTGATTTCGTACGCACGCTGGGTCTCGATCATGTTGACCATCTCGGTCACCACATTGACGTTGGACGCTTCAAGCGAGCCTTGCGCCAACACACCTGCACCCGCCACGCCAGGCTGCTGAAGCACCGGTGCGCCGCTGGCTGCTGTGGCCGCCATGAGGTTGTTGCCCAAAGGTTTGAGGCCAGCTGGGTTGATGAAGCTGGCAATCTGGATCTGGCCCAACTGCTGCTGTCCACCACCCGCCACCAGTTCAATCGTGACCGTGCCATCACGACCCACGGTCAGCGCCGAAGCATTGGCAGGAATGGTGATCTGGGGTTGCAGCAAGAAACCCTGGGCATTGACCAATTGACCTGTCGATGACAGCTTGAAGTTGCCGTCGCGCGAGTAAGCGATGGTCCCATCGGGTTGAAGAATCTGGAAATAGCCATTGCCCTGGATGGCGACATCCAAGGGCGCGTTGGTGTTGATCATGTTGCCCTGTTCAGGCAATTTTTCGACACCCACCACTTTGACACCGGTACCCAGCATCATGCCGGTGGGCAATTGAGTGTTGACCGTGGACAGTCCACCCGGCTGCAACACGTTTTGGTAAAGCATGTCCTCAAAAATGGGACGGTCGCGCTTAAAGCCAGTCGTGTTGACGTTGGCCAAGTTGTTCGAGATCACGTTCATGCGCGTTTGCTGCGCATCCAGACCCGTTTTCGATACCCACAATGCGGCGTCCATGTTTCACCTCTGCTGGTTATCCCGGCCTATCCGGGCTTGCCCCGCTCACGATCAGGTCTGTAACCGGATCATGGACGATGCGTTTTCATCATTCGATTTGGCTTCCTTGATCATCCGAACCTGTTGTTCAAACATCCGGCTCTGGTCAATCAATCGAACCATGGCAGCCATGGGGTTGACGTTGCTGCCCTCAAGGGTTTGTGACGTCAATCCGACAGGCTGTTGACCAGTTGCAAAGTCCGTGCCAGAAGCCTGACCCATGACCTTAAAAAGGCCGTCTTCCCGGCGTTCGAGCTTGACTTCGCTGGCGTCGCGAAGGAAAAGCTGGCCCACAACAGCCTCTTGGGGAACACCTTGCTGATTCGGATCGGTGACGAACACATTGCCATCGGCGCCAAACCTGACCTTGAAACCCACCGGGATGGTGATGGGGTTGTTGTCAGAACCCAAAATCAGATGGCCGGCTCCGTTCACCAGGGTGCCCTCGCTGTTGGGGCGCAGATCGCCGCGGCGGGTGAAGGCCAGCTCGCCGTTGGGTGCGGTCACGCCCATCACGGTCTGACCCGACAAGGCGATATCCATGTCTCGGCCAGTGACCATCAATGGACCTGCTTTGAGGTCGATGAAATCGCCGGGCATGAGCTTGGGCTGAATGCGGGAATCAAAGCCCTCGCCTTTGGCCATGACGCTGATCAGCGAGGAGTCAAAAGACCGCTTGAATCCCGTGGTGCTCAGGTTGGCCATTTCGTTGGCCAAGGCCTGACGCTGGTAATTCATCTCATTGATGGCGTTGGCCGATGTGAAAGCAAGGCGGTCCATGTCAGTTCCTTAAGGTGCTGTTGGCAGTGAGCTCATCAAGCGCGGATTTGAATGATGGTCTGCGTCAAGGTCGCATCGGTTTCGATGGCTTTGGCGCTGGCCTGGAAGTTACGTTGCTCGGT
>JBEAMY010000001.1:0-2513 GCA_041165725.1 Pseudomonadota bacterium | reverse complement strand
TTTCTGATTGCCTTGGGTGTTGCAGCAGCAGGCCTCATGTGGGCTTTCATGCGCGTGAGCGCCATTCACAACATCATCGACCAGTCCATCCCGGTGGAATTGATTGGCAAGCAGATCATTGCCTATGGCCCAGCCAACACGCAAGGTGTGTTTCGCTCGCCACGAGGTGTTTTGTATCTGCTGTCTGAAGGGCTTTACTACAAGTCGTTCAGCAACACCGATGAATACGCTTTTGTTCACGTCAATCGCCGCATTGCCATGACCGCCAAACAAGTGGGGGGCATAGGCTGGATCAACGACTGGAACCGATTTCGCATCACGTATGACTCTGGCGAACAAATCACCTTTACGGTGTTTGGTGCACAGACCTGGACCTTCCTCATCGCGCTCGTTTGCGCTGACCGCAATGTCATTGTCGACAACTGATCCCCGATAGATCCACGTTTGATCCACGTTTGATCCACCTCTGATCGTTCACTCACCCTGACAAGGTTGCTGCGCTGGGGCAAACTTCGCGCATGAAACTGAACTTGGGCTCTCCTCTTCCAGCCGCACCAGGCGTTTATGTCTTCTGGGGGCAAGGGGCTTTGCCGATCTACATCGGCAAAAGCGTGGACCTTCGCGCCCGTGTGCGCGCTCATCAACTCGCACCCGACGAGGCCGACATGATGGCCAAGGTCAGCCATGTCGAGATCCACGAGACGGCTGGCGAGATTGGCGCTTTACTCTTGGAGTCTCAGCTCATCAAGCGCATGCAACCCTTGCACAACATTCGCTTGCGTCGCAGCAGACAACTGGTGAGCTTGCAATTGCTCAGCGAAACCGACTGGCCAGTGCTGGAATGGGTTCAACCCAAGGATCCCGATTGGGTGCTTTGGCCTGACCGATTCGGTGTGTTTGCTTCTCGGCATGCGGGCAAACTTTTTTTACAGACCCTGGCGCAAAAAGAGGGTTTGTGTTTGTCGCTCCTCGGGCTTGAGCCCAAGCGTGAGCGGGGGTGCTTTGCGCGTCAATTGCACCGCTGCGCTGGGGCATGCGTGGGTGAAGAACCCTTGGCTCAGCACCGCGAACGCTTGCGCATGGCTTTGTCGGACATGCAGATCCACGTGTGGCCTTTCAAAGGGCCCATTGATCTGATCGAGCAACGTGACGATTGGATTCAGCGTTTGCGCATCGACCGCTGGCAGCACATGTCAACCTGGTGCAGCAAAGGGGGCGAACAAGCGCACCAGGCCAGCGAAGGCTTTGATTGGGACGTGTACCGCATTCTTTTGGGGCCCGTTTTGATGGGGCGGGTTGCAACGAAGCCTGTCGAGGCGTCTGCGGTTGCGCCAGAGCTGGCTCAGGCCCCAAAGCCTAAGCGCTCAAAGTGAGACCCAAAACGCAAGGGTTTTCTTAATTGATGTCGATGGTGTGAAAGCCGTGTTGGCCTGAGGCCTGATCGGCGAAGTGTCTGATCAGGGTTTCCCGAACGGTTCGGAAGGCGAGTTCGTCCCAGGGGATTTCATGTTCGGCAAAGAGCTGAACTTTCTGGGTTTCGTGTCCCGGGTCGAAGTCCAGCTTGAGCAGGCGGGCGCGGTAGAAAAAATGCACCTGCCCCACTCGCACCACATTGAGCACAGAAAAAAGACTGCCCATCTCGATGTGTGCGCCTGCTTCTTCCTGAGTTTCGCGGGCAGCGCCTTCGGCCAAGGTTTCACCCAATTCCATGAAGCCCGCTGGCAAAGTCCATTTGCCAAAGCGCGGCTCGATGTTGCGCAGGCACAGCAAGACTTTGTTGTCCCAAACTGGGATGGTGCCCACCACGTTCAGCGGGTTGTCGTAATGGATGGTGTCACAAGTCGAGCAAACAGCACGTTGGCGCGTGTCGCCATCGTCGGGCACACGCCATTCAACCGCCGCCCCACAGGACTTGCAATGCCGTGCGGGTGAGCGGCCAAAGGCGTGGACAGCGGTCATCCAGTGACTTTCACCCGCAGTGGCGTCAGGCCGCTGACGCTGCCCACCAATTCATCGCCACTCACCACGGCCGCAACGCCTTCAGGCGTTCCCGTGAAGATCAAATCGCCGGGCATCAACTCCCAGGCGGTGCTCAGGTGTTCGATGATTTCAGGCAGGCTCCAAATCAGTTTGTCGACGGTGCTGGACTGGCGAACCTGACCGTTGACCGTGAGCTCAACGCGCGCCTTGCTGAGGTCGCCGGCTTGGGCAATGGGCGTGATGGGCGCAATGGGTGCGCTGTGGTCGAAGGCTTTGCCAATTTCCCAAGGACGACCTTGTTTTTTCATCTCGCCTTGCAGGTCGCGGCGCGTCATGTCCAGGCCCACTGCAAAACCGAATACGTGTTGCATGGCATCGCTGGCCTTGATGTTCTTGCCGCCTTTACCAATCGCAGCCACCCACTCGATTTCGTGGTGCAGGTCTTTGGTCAGACTGGGGTAGGGCATTTGACCGGTTTGGCCCTCTGGCACCACGATCAAGGCATCGGCAGGCTTCAAGAAAAAGAAGGGCGC